>JBGPNV010000093.1:0-8862 GCA_041487695.1 Thermoplasmata archaeon
CGCTCCGTCGCGGCCTTCGCGACCGGGCATTCGCACCCGGGGCGGCCGGAATAGCTATTTAAGGTCGGGCGGGGCGTGGCAAACTCGTGCGAAGCCGTCCGGCGCTGCTGGCTTGCTCCTTGATGCTCGTCCTTGCTCTCGTCAGCCCCGGGCCGGCGGCCGCCTCGCCCAGCGCTCCTCCCGCCCCGACGGTCGTGGGCCGTCTCGAGATTGCGCCGATCGCCCCCGTTGATGTGAACAAGGACGCCCTGTCCCTCGTCACGACCAACGGCACAGTGAATGTGACGATTCCCGGCGGCTTCACCGTTGAGACCCGAATCAACCTTACGGTCCAAGTGAACGACACGGACTGGTCCGCGACCATCAGCCCGACCACCATGAGCCTCACGGGGTCTGGGCAGTTCCCCTTCGCGGTCAACGTGTCGGTGCCCGGCCGCGTCGCCACCGACGCGCCGGCCGAGGTGTTCGTCGCGGCCAACATCAGCGTCGTGGGCTTCCCGCCCGCCGTATCCCGCGTTTACACGGCGAGCACGCCTGTGCCCATCGTCCAATACTTCGGGCTCGCACTCATGGCGGTCACGCCCTCGAGCCCCGAGAATTTCACCGCCGAGGCGGGCAACCAGACGGCTTTCTCGATCCGGCTGCAAAACCTCGGCAACGGGCGCGACTCCTTTGAGCTCAGCGTGGACAACCTGGCCCAGTTGCAGGGGCAGGGGATCGGGGTGAGCCTTCCGAGCCCCGTATCGGTCGCGAAGGGCGGCCTCGTCCAAATCAACGGGAACGTTTCGCTTCCCGCCGCCCTCACATCGGGGAACTTTTCCCTGACCATCTTGGGGCTCTCCACGGGCGCGGCTTCGAAAGGCGAGAGCGTGACGGGCTCCGCGGCCAAGTTCTTCCACGCCCAGCCGCCGCCTGAGGACGGCGGCGGTGGCGGCGGTCGAGGTGGCGGAACGCCCGCCGGAAAGGGCTTCTTGCCGGGCCCGGAGCCCGGGCTTGTACTCATCGCGGTTGGTGCGGCCGCCGCGCTTGTGGCACGCCGGTCTAGACGCCCATAGAGAGCCGCAGCATGTCTCGCGTCCCCGGGCCCATGCCGAGCGCGGCCACCGCAAGCTTCAACAAGCCCGCGAAGGAAGACATCGAGCCGTCCTCCGAAAACAGGTCTTTCCGGAAAACCACGTCGGTGAGGACCAGGACCGCTGAAACGTAAGCGAGTTTCAGGGGGAACATCACCGCGGCGGTGCCCGTAAGTCCCATCAGGAAGCCCGGGAGCACGTGCTTTTCCTGATAGCCGAACGCGCCAATCCCCCAGAACGTCGCTGCGCCGTCGAGGAACTGTGCGAAGAAAACGAGCGCGTTGATCGGCGTAAGGAGGTTGCCAAGCGTGCGGAAGCGCCGGGACGCGAGGTAGAACCCGACCCAAGTGAGGGCCGTCGCCGTGAAGGCAAGCGCGAGGATCGTGGGCGCCTCCCGCGCGTGGGTGGCGGCCGGTGAGGCCGGGTCCGGGAACCAGCCGCCGAGCGCGATCCACCGGACAATGAGGTAGGCGGCAAGGCCGAGGAGCAGCACGCCCGCGTTGAAGACGAGGCCGTGCACGGAGGGCCCCTGCGCGCGTGCGACGAGGACGAGCCCCGCAAGGTACGCGCAGGCAAGCGCGCTTGCCACGACGGGCGCCGGGATGGGTGCCACGAGGTAGCGGGGGTCGCCGAGCTGCAGCCATGCCAAGGCTGCCGCGCCCGGGGTGAACGCCGCGGCCCATGCGAGGCCCGCCGCGCGCGGTCCGCGCGCTTTGAAGGTCCTCGCGACCCACCAAGATGCCACAACAAGGAGGAGGACAAGAAGCCCCTCTGCGAGGTAGATGATGGGCGAGATGAAGGCGTAGACGAGCGGCTTGTGGAAGTACTGGGCATCCTCGAGCGCGCGCGCCGCGCCGCCAAGGACGAGGAAGGGCGTCAGCATGAACACAAAGCGCGTGTCGACACGGACCTTGAGCCTTTCGAGGACGCGGTAGATAAGGAGGACGGCCGGGACGAGGATGAGCGCGTAGGCCAGCGTGTCCACCACGTTGTACCCCTCGGCCGCGCCGCCTACGTTGTTCGCGTCTGCCTCGATCGAGCGCCAGAAGTACGGCTCGAGGAACCCGTCCCAGACGACGCGCGGGGCAAACAAGAGGCCGAGCGCGAGGGCCGCGAGCGGCAGGACAATGGCGAGGTTGAGCAGGCGTGACTGCGCGGCGGTTGGGTGCGGCAGCTCGCCCTCGCGGGCCCCTGCGGGTCGCGCCCACCTCGCGGGAGCCTTTGCCCCGGCGTCGGGCTCGTCGGGACCCGTCCTGCCCCGTGAGGCCTCCGCGTTTGACGGCCCTGCCCCAGTCGGTCCGAGGACCGGGCCCCGCGCAACCTCGAGGTCGCCCGAGATGGGGCTGGGCGCATCGCCGCCCTTGAGGAACGGCTCCAGCTCTCTGAGTGGAATGCGGGAGCTTAGCGGGTCTTCGCCGTCGGCCTGCGCGCGCACGACGCCCCTGCTGTGCCTCACCGAGGACGCGAGGTTTGAGAGCCGGTCGAAGTCCTGGGCCTCGACATAGACGTAGCCGCGATGCGGGGCGGGCGAAAGGACGCTCCGAATGTCCACCTTTTCCTTACGGGCGCGCGCTGCGAGGCCGTCGGCGACTTCCTGTTCTTTGCCCACGGTCGTCTTCACGGCGAAGAAGGAGGCAGCCGGTTCCTCTCCCTTTTCGTCCGGCGTGTTGGGCCCCCGGGGGCCAAGCCAGATGACTTGCGTTAATCCTTTCGCCGGGCGCCCTTCCCTCGCGCGTCTCGCCTCGTGTCCGAAAGGGTCAAGTGTCCTCCGGCCGATCGTCAGCCCGTGAACCCGACCTTCAAGAAAACGCGCTCGATGCAACTCCCGCGCGAGATCATTGCAGGTCACGATGTGCTGCCCCAAATCGCGCAAATGATCCGGGACTTCGGCCTCAAAGGCACGGGCGTCCTCGTTTGGGGACCCCAGACCCGCGCGCTTGCCGGCGACAAGATCGCGCAAATCCCTCGGAGGCTGGCTACGACATCCAAACGCTCGAGGCGGGCGACGCGACGGCCGAGGCAGTCAGCGAGGTCAAGGAGATCGCGGCGGAGTGCAAGGCCACGTTCCTCATCGGGATCGGTGGGGGGACGAAAATCGATATCGCCAAGCTTGGCGCAAGCGACCTGTCCATCCCCTTTATCTCCGTGCCGACGAACTGCGCGCACGACGGGATCGCCTCGCCCAGGGCGACGATCAAGGTCGAAGGCCGGATCAAGTCCTTTGACGCGCACGTGCCGCTCGGCGTCCTTGCCGACACGGCGGTGCTCATCAAAGCGCCCTGGCGCTTCCTCGCGGCCGGTTGCGCCGACGTGATCTCGAACAAGACGGCGATCCTCGACTGGCGCCTCGCGCACCGGCTGCGCAACGAGGAATTCTCCTCGTCGGCGGCGACGATGTCCGAGATGAGCGCCGAGGCGATCATCGGCGAGGCGGAGTTCCTCAAACGGAACCTCGAGGAGAGCGCGTGGCTTATCGTGCGGCCGATCATCGTGTCGGGCGTCTCCATGGCGATCGCGGGCTCCTCGCGCCCGGCTTCAGGCTCCGAGCACCTGATCTCCCACGCGATCGACTCGATCGCGCCGGGCCACGCCCTCCACGGCGAGCAGTGCGGCGTGGGCACGATCATGATGATGGCCCTCCACGGAGGCGACTTCAAACGGATCCGGAAGGCGCTCGAGATGGTCGGGGCGCCGACGACGATCCGCCAGCTCGGGATCACGAAGGAGCAGATGGTCGAGGCGCTCACGACCGCGCACCGGATCCGGCCCGACCGCTATACGATCCTCGGCGACCAAGGGATCACGGCCGAGGCCGCCGAGCGCCTCATGGAGCTCACCGGGGTTGCCGGTTGAGGTCCTCGCGCACAGGGAGGGGAAACGCACGACAACGATCACGCTGCTTGGGGAACTTCAGGCCAAAGTCGGGGAACGCTTCATTTTCCAGGGCCCCAACGAGGGCGCCGAGGCCGCCTGCGCGCCTTGCCGCCTGAAGGGGACCTGCTTCAACCTCGAACCGGGCGAGAGCTACGAGGTCGCGGCCGTGCGGGACAAGGACCACCCGTGCTTCCTCCACGAGGGCGGTAAGGTGCGCGTCGTCGAGGTCGACCGCGCCGTCCACGAGGTGATCCTCCCGGCCCGGGGGGTCGTGGAGGGGGGCTCGATGCTGTACCCCGAGCGCTCCTGCGAGTTCCGGGGCTGCCCGAAGTGGCGGCAGTGCGTCGGCGCGCCGCTGCGACCGAACTTCTCCTACCGGGTCCTTGAGGCGGGCCCGGCCGAGCCCTGCCCCCTCGGGTTCGCGCTGCGCCGCGCAAAGCTCTCACCCAAATAGCCGCGGTCACTCGGCCAGCGTGAAGAGCTGGTCGTCGAGGCCCACGTCGAAGAGCCCAAGCCTTGCGCCCGCGTCGATCCATCCGTGCGCGTAGTTCACGCACGAGAGGGCGTTCACGAAGTCGCCGTGGTCGCGGAAGTGGCGCGCGTCGCCGGAATAGGCCTGCGCCATCTCGAGGAAGTCCTCGGCCAGCCGCCGGTGGTGCGAGCGAAAAGGCGGCGCGATCTTGAGCTTTTTCAGGGCCCGCTCGGTGAGTGCGAGGTAGCGGTCGATGTGCGCGCGGGTAATTTCGGTGCGCGCCTTCGAGGCCTTCGGTTTGGCCACGGCGCCTACCCCCGGACGACCTGGATGGAGCCGCCGCCGTGCTTCGTCTCGCGGACCCGCGTCTTCAGCACGATGGGCGCGGCGACCGCGCCCCCCGTGATGAGCGCTTCACCGATCGCGAGCTCGCGGACTTCGTCGATCATCCCTTCGGTGAGACCTTCGACCGACTGCGAGATCGCCCGGAGGTCGTTGGGGTTCGTGACCTTGAGGATGATCTGCGTGTGGCACTGCGACAGGATGTTCTTGTCGACCTTGGCCGGCCGCTGCGAAACAACGCAGAGCCCGAGGCCGAATTTTCGCCCCTCCGCCGCAATGGTCTTGAGGATGCCCGTCGACTTGGCCACGCCCATCTGGGGGCAGAAGTTGTGCGCCTCCTCGATCACCAACATGAGCGCGGGGATCTTGTCGAGCTTGCGCGCGTCGAAGAGCTTCGTGCACAGGCGTGCGACGATCATCTCGCCGACTTCCGGCGGCACCCCCTTGAGGTTCACGATGGAGATCTGGCTGGCCTTTACGAGGTCGGAGATTTTCGTGGGGTTCTTCGAGAAGAGACCCATGGCCTCGAGCTGCTCGAGCGGCGCCACCAGGCTCCAGCGCGCCGGTGAGGCCGACGCTTTGATCGCGTCGATGAGGTTGCGCAGCGTGTAGAAGGGCGTCTCCTTCTTGAGGTCCTTGATGATCGTGTCGAGCGCCGTGATCTGCGGCCCCGAGAAGGGGATTCCCGTGAACTCCGCGAGGTCTTCGATCGCGAGGTTCACGGAGTCGAAGGCGAACTGGAGCGCGTGGGGGTTGAGCTTGCGGTCGGGCGAGAACTCGACCACATGGTCCGCATAGCCATGGGGCTTCACGTCGAAGAAGTCCATTAGGGCGTGGTCGCGCTCGGAGTTGTTCGGGTGGGCAAGGGAGGCGTACTCGCCGTGCTGGTCGACGACAACCGCCGGCACGCCGCGCTTGATCATCTCTTCAAGGAAGACCCCCACAATGTAGGACTTGCCCCCGCCCGTCTTCGCGAGGATCGAGACGTGGGAGGATACGATCGTGTTGAGGTCAAGGTAGACCTTGATGTCCGTGTGGCCCTTCAGGAGCCCCAGGTAGGCCGCGCCCTTCGGCTTGCGGTCGAGCCCCAACACATTCTTGATGATGTCCGCATCGGCCCGGAAGATCATGGAGCCGGCCGGCAGGGGCGTCTCCGGGTGCTGGAGGATGCCGCGCTCGTCGCGGTACCCCGCCATATGCACGGAGGCGATGATCTTCTCCTGGACGACAATCTGCTCGCCCGAAAGCATCTTCGACGCCTTTTCGTAGGACACGTCGGACTCGCGCTGGAGGTCCACGACCTGGCCCAGGACCCACCCGCAGGTCGGGTGTTCGACCTTCACGTAGTCGTTGCGGCGCATCGTGGTATCCGAGACCGCGATTCGGAACGCGGCGGAGCCCACGGTTCCGAATACGGCGCCGATTGGTTTGAGTGACATCCCGGGCGGCCATTGCCCCTCAACGCGTAATAAGGGTTTGGAGGCGGAGCCGCGCGCGGCCTCTTGCGTGTGCGCGCCTTACGGCACCTCGCCCCAGAAGCGGCGCGTGCGCGCGTAGAGGACCTCGGCTGCAAGTATGTCTTTGAGCAGGTCCTCTTCCGAGACCTGCTGCCTGGAAAGGATTCGCCCGGCCGTGTCGGGCCCGACGCCGCGGGCGGCGAGGGCAAAAAGCGCGCGCGACCCGTGGGACGCCACGAGGCTGGCGCTCGTCTGGAGCTGACGTTTTCGCTTCGTCTCGGCGGGGCTGCGCGCCTTGCGGCCGAGCAGCTTGGCCGCTTCGCGGTCGCGCGGGTGCAGGACCGCAAGCATCCGGCCGTCGCAGTGGGGGCAGCCGCGCTCCGGGTGGGCGTCAGCCACTCGCGTCGTGGAGGTGCGGTGGCAGGCCATGCAGGCGAGCGTCACCCGCGTTTCCGAAAGGCGGCGGCGCAGCGCGGAGAGGATCGCCGCGTCGGCGCGCTGGGGCGCGACGAGTTCGCGCATCCTTTGGCTGCCGGCAAGCCCCAAGGGCGAGAGCCCCTGGTGCAAGACCGCGAGGCGCCCCTCGGCCAGGTCTTGGAGGACGCCGGCCGTGCGCGCAAGGTCGAGGCGGTCGACGAGGACGCGGTCGACGGCGTCCTCCACAAGCGGCGTGTTGGCAAAGCGCTCGAGCATGGCCTTCGCAGAGACGAAGCGGTGGTCGGCCCCCTTTCGCAGCGCGGCGAATTTCTTGGCCGAGTGCAGGAGGTTCCACTTGAGGAGCGCCGAGCTCCGCAGCACGATACGCATGAAGTCCTCGAGGCCCTGCGGGGCGAGGCTGCGCAGGGCTTTTTCGACCTCCTCGCCCTTCACGGCGCGGGGGAACGTGAGCACCACGCGGTACGGGTCGACGAAGAGCCCGACGGACGCGCCGAGCTTCTGGGTGAAGAGGCTCGTGAGGGCGCGCCCCAGCGTCTCATTTACCCGCGTCCCCAAGCACGCGTTGACGATGACCGTCCTGTCCTCCCGCTCGATGGCAATCGTGCGGTCGTCGGGCACGGCAAGCCCCCGCGCGGCCTGGTCGGCAAGCGCCTGCGTAAGGAGCCGGCGCGCCTCCTGCGAGGCATGGGGGCCCGGCATTTGCCCGATGCGCCGCGCCTCGCCCACCTTCTGGGCCACTTCGAAGGGCACGGGGATGTCCTCGCCGATCCACGAGGGGACCGCGCCGAGGTCGTCCGACGGGGAAACGAGCACGGAGTCCTCGCCCACCTCGGCCACCCGCCACGAGCGGCCCTTCATGATGAACTTGGAGTTCTCCTCGTCGAAGGTCGCGACAAAACCCTCGTCGAGCGTGCCGATGAACTTGCGCGACACGATGTCGATGACGGCGTAGCTGCGCTCGTCGGGGATCATCGAGATGTTCTCGAAGAAGTAGACAGGCGTGCCGCCGCGCTTCACAAACCCCCCCTCGACGGCGCGGACGCCCCCCAATTCGGCGATAAGGGCGAGCGTCCGGTCGAAATTCAGGCGGGAGAGGGTGGCAAAGGGCCACGCCTTGCCCACGAGGGCGAACGCCTGGTCGGAGGCGACGCGCACCTCGCTGTTGGCCATCGCAATGAGTTGGTTGGCCAACACACCGAGGGGGTTTTCGCGTACGACTTTGCGCTCGAGCACGCCCTCGAGGGCCAGTTGTGCGATGGCCGCGCTCTCGGCCGCGTCGTCGAGGTTCGAGGCAAGGACGAGCCCCCTCGAAGTCGCCGCGATCCGGTGCGAGCCGCGCCCCACCCGCTGGAGGAGCCGGGCGACCTCGCGCGGCGAATTGTACTGGATCACGAAGTCGACAGCCCCGACATCGATGCCAAGCTCGAGCGAGGACGTGCAGATGAGGGCCTTCAACCGGCCCGCCTTGAACTCCGCCTCCATCTCGATGCGCACATCGCGCGAAAGGGAGCCATGGTGGATTCCGAAAGGTAGCGAGGGGTCGATGATGGCAAGGCGGGTGGCAAGGAGTTCGGCCGTATCGCGTGTGTTCACAAAGAGGAGCACCTGGTTGTGCGCCTTGAGCTCCGCAAGGCATTCCGTGAGGGCTGCAACAACAAGCGGCGCGATGCGCAAGCGCTCGCAAAGGGCGGCGATCTGGGGGTCGTCGGCGGGGGGCGCCCGCGGCGCGCGCACCTCGAACTCCAGGGCCTTGGGCAGCTCCACTTTGAGGACCTCGACCTTTCGGCCCACCCCGCCGAGGAACGCCGCGACCTCCTCAGGCGCCCCGACGGTCGCCGAAAGGCCGACGCGCTGGAAGGAGCGGCCGGTCAGGGCCTCGAGGCGTTCGAGCGCGACGGAAAGCTGCGCGCCGCGCTCGTCCTCGGCAAGTTCGTGGACCTCGTCGACGACGACGGCCTCGACGCCCTTCAGGTGGCGGCGCAGGTTCGAGCCGGTAAAGAGGAGCTGGAGGCTCTCGGGCGTCGTGATCAGGATGGGCGGCGGGTCGCGAGACTGCCGCGTGCGCTCCGATTGCGTCGTGTCCCCGTGGCGCACGCCGACTCGGAGGCCCGTGTGGCGGCCGAGTCCCTCCATGCGGCGGAGCATGTCACGGTTGAGCGCGCGAAGGGGCGTGATGTAGAGCAGGCGGAACCCTTGGGCCCCCTGC
>JBGPNV010000094.1:0-8845 GCA_041487695.1 Thermoplasmata archaeon
CAAGGACCTGGCCTTGCCGAGCTCGTCCACCGCCGTGAGGTTCACGGTGTACCGGTTCACACCAACGGAGGAGGCTACGAGGTTTTCGTAGGTCGAGAGGTCCGTCGAAAACAACCAGGTCTGGTTCGTGTAATTGATGAGCGTGCTCCGGTTCGCCGGGAGCACGCGGAAGCCCGCGGGCGCCTGCGTCCACCCGTAGGTGAACCCGTCGCCCTGGGGGTCCTCCAGCCCCGTGTGGATCGTGACGTTCTCCGTCTCATTGATCTGGATCGGCCCCGCGAATGGCGAGCCCGCCGCGATGACCGTCGAGCCTCGCACGACTGTATAGCTTGGCGAGGGCGGCGCGATCTGGTTCGGCACCGGCGTGGGGATGAAGTCCACAGGCCCGTTCTGTTCCGTGAGCGCGACCCAACCGGCCCCGTCCACGCGGTAGCCCACCGAGGAGCTCCCGACCGCGGAAGTCCACCGGAGCCGCATCTGCACGAAATTGTCGTTCCCGCCGTTCGGAATCGTGATGCCATACCACGCAACGCCGACCTGGACTCCGCTGCCAGGGCCGGTCGCCGTTCCGTCCGCGGCCGGCCAAATCCAGTCGTACACGCCGTCCGCCGGAGTCGAAACGTCAGTCGAACCTTGGATGGCCCGCGCTTGGACCCACGACGGGTTCGTGTCTGTCCGGTACTCGACCGCGAGCGTGTCCGCGCCCGAGTCGCCCCAGTAGGCGAAAACGAAAACGGCGAAGTCCCAACCCCACCGCGCGCCCTGGCTACCGTTGAGTTCGCGCTGGTCCATCCAGGGCATGACAAGGGAGGAGTCCGTTGCTTGTGCCCCGCTGTTCACCGTCTCCCAGTAGCAATTTTCGACCACGGCCTTCGCCGGGTCGCACGTGCGTTGCCAGCCCGTCGGCCCGCCGCCGTTGTCCACCGTCACATCCGGCCGAGCCACTTCCGCGCCCTCGTAGTTCCCGACGACGAGGATGAGGGTGATGAAGAGCTCATTGTTCGTCGTCACGGTGTCCACGACCGTCGTGGTCGCCACCCCATGGGCGTCCTGGAGCCAGAGCCGGTGCGGCGTGAACGCGTAGCTCACGTTCACGTTCGCGCGCGCCGGGATGTTCACGCCTTGCACGCGCGTCGAGTTCTCGATGCGCGTGACGGGGTTGATGTCCCCGAGCGGCTGGCCGCCCGCGGTCCACCCGGAGTCGCCCGTGCCCGCCATCTCGAGCTTCGGGTCTGCACCTACGAAGGCCGCGTTACGGAAGTTCTCGACCGTCATGTTCAAGTAGGTCTGCTGGCCGCGCGCAATGGCAAGGTTCGCTTGGAAAATGAAGGCGAAGAGCCCTTGGGCCACGGTGGGCTGCGTGGTGTCCCACCACAGGTAGCCGTAGCCGCCAAAGCCGGGCGCCGTCTCGAGGATCGACATCGAAACGGGAGAAATGTCCGTGTTCGTGTCCCAGACGAACCCCGGCGTCGCGGACAGGTTGTTGTAGATAAGGAGCGTAAAGTTGTCCCGGTCCGTCGGGTTCAGGAAGTAGTTGTACTCGAAGGCCGAGGTGATCACGACCCCCTTGCCCGCGGGGTGGTTCCGGATGTTGTTGACGATGCCCGTGTGGAAATCGCCCACGCCGGGGTTTGCCCAGTAAACCGTCTGGGGCCCCGTCGAGAGGGCCATCGCCGAGGCCGTGTAGTTCAGGGTCATCCCGTAATCGAAGATGATCGCGGGCGTGAAGTCCGATTCCGTCTGGTAGCGGTTCATCCGGTAGCTTTGGCCGGCAAGGGGCCCGCCGGCGGTGCCGTTCATGGGGTCCGCTGTGCCGAAGGCGGCAAAACTCGCGATCCCGAGGTACGTGGAAAGGAATTCCGGATACGTCGCAGGCACCGTCGCGTTGTCGACGCCCAGCGTCGGGAAGGCCTTGTAGGGCACGAACTGCCCGATCATCCACACGTCGCCCTCGGCCTCGATGTAGGCGCTGAGGCGGCGGATCACCTGCACACCGTAGCTCGAGAAGCTCTGGCCCGTCACGTAAATGATGCGGTCGTAGGTTGTGAGCGTTGCGAAGTCGGGGATGTCGCGGTTCGCGGGGCGGACGAAGAGGTCGAAGGCAATTGAGTCGTTCAGCAGGGACCCCGTCACCATCGCCGTCTGGTTTGTCCACGGCCAGAACGAGTAGTTGGCGCCAAGCCCGTTGTTGTTTTCGCTCCCGTCATCGTCAATCACGAGGGTCGAAGCGGCCGCGAGCGGCACCTTCGTCCCGGCCGGCACAAACTCCGAGTACGGGATCAGCACGCCTTGGCGGTCCGACTTGATGAGGTTGACCCGCATCGTCGCATAGATGAGCTGAGTTTCCCGCGCGCTGAAATCGTAGCGCGGTTGGGCAAGCGAGGGGATCCCTGTCACCTGCGCCATCGTGTCTTTCATCGCGGGGTACTTCTGGAGGAATTCGAGGACTGGCAGGTCAAGGTCCTTGGGGTCCTTGGCGACCGTAAGCAGGTAGGAACGGGCGGCCTCCTGGGCCCGAAGCGCGGCGTCCTTGGCCAGGGCGTCTTGTGAAGGGGCAACCGTTGCTGGGCTGCCCGTAACCGGGGCGGCCACGGCGGGGCCACCCAGGGGGTTGGCCACGGCGGGGCTCGCCGTCGGCGGCGCGGCCCCTTGAAGGGCCTCGGCGACCCCCACAGGGGCCGTGAGCGCCTCAAAGGAGCCTGGAAGGGCCGTCGGCGGCGGTGGCAAATTCGGGGCCATCGGCGCAGCGCCCGCCATGAGAGCCGTGGGGAACAGCGTCACGACCATCGATGCAACCACAAACATGTTCACAATCTTCGCAAGACGCCTGGCCATCATAGGGACACTCACGCTCGCATTCTGAGTGGCGTATTTAACCGTTTCCGATTGGAGGGGAAAGCCGTTGATGTTGGTTTGGAGGCAACCCGTCGACCGGCTCGTCACTCCAGCATCTTTCGGCCGAGCACGATCCGCTGCACTTCGTTTGTCCCCTCGTAGATCTCCGTAACCTTCGCGTCCCTGTAATATCGCTCGAGCGGGTACTCCGACGTGTACCCCACGCCGCCAAGGACCTGGAGCATCTCGCGGGTGACCTCCCGGCACGCCGTCGCCGCAAACAGCTTGGCCGCCGCCGCTTCGCGCGTGAAGGGCATCCCTTCGTCCTTGCGCCATGCGGCCTGCCGGACCAGGAGCCGGGCCGCCTCGACCTTTACGGCCGCGTCGACGAACTTCCACTGGACCGCCTGGAAGGACCCGATCGTCTTCCCGAACTGCTCGCGCACCTTGGCGTAGGCGAGCGCGTCCTCGAGCGCGGCCCTCGCAATCCCCACCGCCTGCGCGCCAATCCCGATCCTCCCGCCGTCCAGTGTGGCCATGGCGACCTTGAACCCGAGGCCGGGCCTGCCGATGAGGGCGTCGCTTCCGACCCTCACATCCTTGAAGGTCATCTCGCAGGTGTCGTCCGCGCGCACGCCGAGCTTGTCTTCCTTTCGGGCGACTCGAATCCCCTCCGCCTCGCGCGGGACGATGAACGCGGAGATCGACCGCCGCCGGCTGCCCTCCTCCTCGAATTCGGGCGTCCGTGCAAAGACGATGTAGACGCCCGCCTCCTCCCCGTTCGAGACCCACATTTTTGTCCCGCGGATTACCCAGTGGTCGCCGTCCCCTCGGGCCACGGTCTCCATCGCCTGCGCGTCGGACCCCGAGCCGTGCTCGGAGAGGCAGAAGGCGCCGATGCGCAGGCCGCGCGCGAGCTCGGGGAGCCACCGCTGCTTCTGGGCCTCTGACCCGAAGAGCAGGATCGGGTAGGTGGCCACGGAGTTGTGCACGGAGGCCATCACGCCGACCGCCGCGTCGGCCCTGGAGATCTCCTCGATGGCCACGGAGTAGGCGAGCGTGCTGAGGCCCGCGCCCCCGTAGGCCTCCGGAATCATGAGGCCGAGCAGCCCCAAGCCCTTCATTTCCTCGATGACCTCGGACGGGAAGGTCGCTTCCTTGTCATGCTTTGCGGCCTCCGGGCGGATGCGCCGCTCCGCGAACTCCCGGACCATGCGCTCGAGCGCCTGCGTTGTCTCGTCCAGGTCGAAGTCCACGCCCTGCGCCCCCTCCTCCGGTGAGGTGGCGCCCCGCCCAAAAAGGCTCGCCCCGCGGGGCGCGCCCTCGAACCCTTAATAGCGGCCGCCCCCATCCTCGCGGCCCAAGGGGAGGAGGGAAGGCGTGCCCATCATCTCGTTCCCCTACCGCGCGCTCGAGGGTGCCCTTTCGAAGGGTGCCATTCGCCCCGTGCCCGACCGGCCCACGGTCATCGAGGGCCTTGCCGCAATGGGCTGCGCCCTCGAGGGCGGGAGCGACGGCGCCGACCTCGCCGTCGAGTCCCTCATGAATCGCCCCGACCTCTTCAGCCTCGAGGGGGTCGCGCGCGCCCTGCGGCCCTTCCTCGGCCTCGGCGCGCCACCCGCCTACGCGCCTTCGCAGGGGCCCTTGGAATTCCGGGTCGACGAAAGCGTCCTTGCCGTCCGCCCCGAGGCCTCCGTCGCCCTCGTCCGCGGCGTGCCCCTCGACGACGAAGGCCTCACGCGCCTCATCGACACCCAGGAGAAGCTCGACCTCACCTACGGGCGCAAACGCGCGCGCGTGTCCATCGGCCTCCACGACGCCGCCGGCCTCCAGGGCCCCATCACGTACAAGGCCGTCGGCCCCCGCGAGGCTTCCTTTGCCCCGCTTGGGGCCGAAGGCACAGGCCCGGGTGCGCCCATGTCCCTCGGCGCAATCCTCGAGGACCACCCCAAGGGCCGCGAATACGCCCACCTCTTGGAGGGAAAGCCCCGCCTCCCCCTCCTCGTCGACGCCGCCGACCACGTCCTCTCGATGCCCCCCATCATCAACGGGACGGCCACACAGCTTCGGCCCGGCACGAGGGACATCTTCGTCGACGTGACCGGCACTTCTCGCCCGGCCGCCACCGCGGTCGCGCGCCTCCTCGCCATGCTCCTTGCCGACCGCGGCGGGACGATCGAGACCCTCCGGGTCGTGCGGCCCCACGAGGAGCCCGCGGTGGAGCCGACGCTCACGCCTTCGTCCCACCGCGTCCAGCTTTCCCACGCCTCAAGGCTGCTTGGCGTCCCCTTGCGCGCCGACGAGGCCGCCTCCGCCCTCGAGCGCATGGGGCACCGCGCCTCCGTCGTCCCCGGCGGGGCCGCCGTCGATGTCGCCGTGCCCCCGTGGCGGTTCGACATCCTCCACGAGGCCGACCTCATCGAGGACATCGCGATCGGGGTCGGCTACGGGAGCCTCCCCTCCGCCCTGCCCCGCCGCCCCACGCTCGGCCGCGAACACCCCCTCGCCTCGGCTCGGCGCCGCCTCCGCTCCGCGCTCCTCGGGCTCGGCTTCCTTGAAGTCATGACTCTGACGCTCACGGCCCCGGAAGCGTCCCCCCCCGGCGCCCCGCCGGCGTCAACGGTCGCCCACCCGCTCTCGCGCGACCACTCCACCTTGCGCACCACCCTTCTGCCGAGCCTCCTTGCCGTCCTTGCCGCCAACACGCACCACGACCTGCCCCAGGCCCTCTTCGAGGCTGGCGAAGTCGTCTCGGGGTCTTCGAATGCCCCCCGCGTCGCCGCCCTGTACCTCGGCGCCGACGCCTCGTTTACCCGCGCGAAGGGGGTCGCCCTCGCCCTCCTCGAAGCCCTCGGGCTCGCCGCCACCCTCGAAGCCACCGACGCGCCCCCCTTTACCCGCGGCCGCGCTGCCCGGGCCCTCGTCAGCGGTACGCCGGTCCTCACGCTGGGCGAGCTTGCCCCCGAGACCCTTACCGCTTCGGGCCTTGCCCACCCCGCCTTTGCCCTCGAACTCGACGTTGAGGCCGCCGCGTCCCTGCGCTGACCCTCCGGCGCGCCCGCGCGAACGTACCCACGCTCGCCCCGGCCGAAACCTTAATGAGAAGCACGGGGTTGCGCACCCCCGATGCCCTGCGGAGGTAGCCCAGCCTGGCAAGGCGCAGGTTTGCTAAATCTGTGCGCGTATGCGCTCGTGGGTTCGAATCCCACCCTCCGCACTGTCCCTCGAGTCCCCCGTGCAGCGGGGCTCTCGAGTAGCCGGGGCCCCGCCCCTGCCTAAAGGCCTGGTGAACCCCCATGGCCCGCGGCCCCGGCTCCAAGAGTTCGTCCAAGTCCGCCCTCCAACTCAAGGAGGATGAGGACGCCCGGCGCCTCGCCGAGGTCCCGATCTTCTCGCTCGAGGGCCTGCGTGTCCACCGCAAGAAGATCCTCGTCATCGGCGTCGTGGCCATCCTCGGCCTCGGCGTCTTTTCCGCCGTGCTCACCAGCGTCACGAGCGCCGTGAACCTCGACATCGGGTCGGCAAGCACCTTCGAGCGGACGAAGGCCGGCGACCCTGTGAACTTCACGGTCAACGTGCGCAACAGCGCCCAGCTCTCGTCCTTTGCCTACGAGGTCCACGTCCTCGGGATGCCCCCGAACTGGACCGTCGCCTCCGGCGAGGACGTCTTCGCCCTCAAAGCCGGCGAGTCGCGCGACGTGAGGCTCGAGCTTTCGACCGGCGCCTCCTCCCCCCCCGAGCACGACTACCCCATTGTCGTCAAGGCAATCGCGAAGACCGGCGACCTCAAGAGCACGCTCGCCTCGAAGTCCGTCACCCTCACCGTCCGCGTCGTGGCCTCCGACCTGCGGCTTGGCTTCGAGACCCGGGTCACGCAGTCCGCCTTCGCCGCCGGCGCCGCCTCCGTGCAGAACAACGTGACGGCCTGCGGCACCGCCGCCGTCCAGGCGTCGTTCGACCTCCCTCCCGCCGCCAATGTCTCAAGCGCGAGCTTCGCGGTCACCTTTGCCTCGGCCGACCCCAACGCGACCGGGACCCTTGCCGCCGACGTCGGCAACGACGGCTCCCTCGATGGGAACCTCACGCTCGTCCCCGGCGCCTTGCGGCTCGGCCTTGCCGCCTCCGCCTTTGGGAACTACTCGGCCGCCCACAACGGGGCGTCCTCGCCCCTCACCGTCCCGGTCCGGCTCGAGTCGTGCATGAACGCGACCGCTTGGGGCTTCAACCTCACGAGCCCGCTCCTCACCTTCCAGCGCCCCTTCGCGCCCGGCGAGGCCCTCCCCATCGACGTCCTCAACGCGAACAGCGCGACCGGCGAGGCCCGCCTCGTCGCCCGCGTCACGAGCCACGAGGCCCGGCCCCTCTCCCTCGTCCTCAACCTGCCCAACATGCCCCCCTCCTGGGAGACCCAGCCCGTCCTTTCCTCCACGCCCCTCGCGGTCGCGCCGGGCACTTCGAGCACCCTCGACTTCACGCTCCAAGTTGCCAAGACGACGCCGGTCGGCGAGGTCGCGCTCAATTTCACGGCATGCGTGCAAGTCAACGCGAACGACTGTGTGACCGCGCCCTTGCGCCTCGACATGCCGCCCGCCCCCTTCTTCACCGTCGAGACCTACATCCAGCCCCTCCAACTCAAGGAAGTCACCCGCGGTCGCTTTGTCGACACGCTCCTCTTTGCCCAGAACAAGGGCAACCAGGCCACCGCCTTCACGATCGAACTCCAGCCCCGCGCGGGCCTCAACTTCACGTTCTTCGACGGGCGCGGCAACCTTACCCTCGCCGACGAGGTCCTACTCGCCCTCAACGAGTCTCGGCCCTTCGCGCTGCGCGTCCGCGCCGACCCTTCCGCGGCCACCTCCGTCTACCCCGTCGCGCCGCGCTTCCACAACGACTCGAAGGGGATCATCCAGGGGGACATGTTCCTTTCCATCAACGTCGTCGAAGCGCCCATCACGCCGCGCGTCCTTAACGTGGGGTCCAAAGGCACCGTCGACTTCGTGGGCGTTACCGACCGCGGCCTCCTGTTCGACACGAACATCTTCTCGATCCTGCCCCTCGTCGACCAAAAGCGCCGGCCCACCCACGCCGAGTACGAGCGCCCCACGACCGGCGGCGGCACGCCCTACGAGCTCACCCTCGGGACCTTCGCCAGCTACACCCAGACCGTCCACAAGGGCTTCGAGGCCTTCCTCGACGGCATGCATGAACGCGAGACGGTCGTCTTCTGGCTCACCCCTGCGCAGACGCAACTTCCGGAAAACGCCGTCCTTCGGGACGCCACGCTCGTGTTCGAAGTGAAGGTCACCGCGATTCCCTCCGGGTGACCTCGCGCCCCACGGGCGCGGCCCCGCCTCCCGCTTCTCGAGGCTTGGCCCGCGTCCCTCAGGCGGCCTTCCGCGGGTAGTACACCGTGAGCAACTTCGTCGCGATGTCGACGGCCGGTCCCAGGCACTGCGCCTGGACCTTCACGGCCCGGCCCTCGATCGCCTCGACCGCCGGCGCGTCCCCCTGGTTCTCCTGCCACTCCTGCATGAGGAGCGCCGCCTCGCTGTATTTGCTGCGCACGAGGTCCACGTGCGCGTCGACCCAATTCTTCAGGTAGAGCGAGAGCTCCGCGTCGTCCACCCCGCTCAAGTCAATGTCGCCCGAGGAAGCCCCGATCTGCCCCACGACCGCGTCGGAGCGTTCCTCGGCAATCTGCTCGTAGGCATCGTGGCCCGCGATGAAAATCACGAGGTTCTCGATGAGCCCCCGCACGTATTCGTTCCTCTCATTCTCCCCCGGGATCATCGTGTAGCGCCCCACATCCTCGAAGGTCAGGACCTTCGCCGAGTGGAACGGCACGCTCACATCGATGAGGAAGTGCACCATCTTGGCGAGCGACTTCGTCGCCACCCGGTCCGAGAGCGGCAGCTTCCCCCCCTGCTTGGAGAGCGCCGCCCGCGCGTCCTTGAAGTGCTTCAAGACCGTGTCGGCCGCCTTCGTCGAGTACTTGTCTACCCACCCATCG
>JBGPNV010000095.1:0-8671 GCA_041487695.1 Thermoplasmata archaeon
AGAGCGCGCCGAACTCGCTCGACGACTGGATCGAGTTAACCGCCGTCTGAAGCGCCTCGCCCTGCGTCTGGGAGGCGGGGACGACATCGTAGGCGTCGCCGAGCGTGGCGTTCAGCGCCGCCGTGACGGCCGCGACATTCCCCGGGCTGTCGACGCGCACATAGAGCATCGCCGCCCCGACCTCGTTGTAGATCGCCTGCGCCGTTTCGTTCGGGATGAAGATCGACGAGGCCGCGAATTGGTTGCCACTCCCCCCGGCGAAGAGGCCGACGACCGTAAGGGCCGTGCCGTTCAGGGTGATCGTGCCCCCCACCCCGACGGCGTTCTGCTGCGCGTAGGAGGACCCCACGACGGCCACGTTCTGCCCCTGGTCGGCCGCGCCGAAGAGCCGCCCGTCCGACAGGGCGACCGTGCCGCCCCCGAAGAGCACGAGGGGGTGCGCCGGGTCCTCGCCCTGAACCAGCACGAGGTTGAACCGCTGGCGCCCGCCAAGCCCTCCACCGCCACCGCCGGGGCCGCCAGACGGCGGCCCGCCTTCGCGCGCGAGCACCACGGGCTGCACGTAACTCACGTGGTCGGCGCTCGCCACAATCGAGACGATCGACGGGTCGACCGTCGCGTTCGAGAAGAACCCGAAGCTACCCGCCGGCCGCACGGTCACCGTCGAGTCCACCGCTTCGCTCGCGTTTCGCGCCTGCGCCGCGATGTTCGAGTTCACGACCGAGAGCGTGAGGAACACGCCGAGGCTGAGGCCCACGATCAGGACCGCCGCGCCCGTTCGAGCCCGCTTGCGGGCAACATCCCGAAGCGCGCGCGAGACGACGGACATGAGGAAACGGCCTCCGCGAATTTACCGGGGCTTTTCAACGTTCCGCGGCCTTCCACGCAATTCCCCTCGGCATCGAGGGGCCGCCAGGTACGGTCGCGAGGTTCGGGGGCCTGCCCTGGGTCCTGCGGACTGTCGTCTTGCGCTTGGCCCGGCGAGGCATGGAGCTTGAAGAGCCGACCGGGGGTGTTATCGATTGACGGAGATCCTTCCCAGATTCTTTACAGATTCAGAGCCTGGCTTCAAGGGTCCCCACGGGTGGGCCCCCCTGGCTCCCGCAGGCGCACCTACTGCAGGCTGAGGTACAGGAAGACCGCAAAGGCCGCACTCTTGAAAATGTCCGCGACCAGGAAGAACGAGCCGAGGAGCCCCAGCGGGTGGCCGAACGCGCCGATCACCACGGGCGAGGAAACGAGCGAAGGGACGAGCAGCGCGATGAGGACGACGATGAGCCCCAGGGCGAAGTTCGCCTGGGTCTGCCTGTAGGTCCGCACGTAAACCGCGAGGAGCGCGGCGAGCAGGGCGAGGCTCACCGTCGAAAGGATCACGTCCACGTCCGAGTGGGACTCGAACCGCGGAAACCGTGGGCCCGGCCCGGGCCCGGGGAACGACGGCGGCGGCACGATTGCCGCGAGCACAAGGCCGGCGAGGATGCCGGCGGCGAGCGTCAGCAGCACCACGCCCCCCGGCGAGCGGATGGCCGTCACGAGGGGGGGCGCGGGCTGGGCCCCGGTCGGCGCGGGTGCGGTCGCAACAGTCGGGCCCGGGTCCTTAGCTGGCTCCATGGGGTTTGCCTCCGTCGGTTTCGGGTGCCACTTTCGCGGCGATCTTCTCGAACATCGCCCAATGCGATTCGAATGAGGGTGAAAGGAAGAAGAGCTGGCCGTACTTGGGGCCGCCCGTCATCAGGAACCCGTTCTTCGAGAGGACCCTCAGGTGGTGCCGGACGGTCGTGTAGTCGAGCGTGAGCTCGTCGGCGAGCCGTTGGTTGTTTCGCGGCTCGGCCTTCAGGGCCCTCACAAGCCGCACGCGCGTGGACGCTCCGGCACTCGAGCCGAAAAGCCACCACATGAGGCGCTCGACGCTGTCCACGGTTTCCAGCCTCGGACGGGCCCGTCGCGAATTGAAGGTTCGGCCCCGCGGAAAAGCGGCCGGGGGGGTCTGAGGGGGAGACCTCCCCCGGCCGGAGCGCTCTCGGGCGCTCATGCAGTCTGGTTCTGGCAGCGACCCGGCGGCACGCCCATCGGCGGGCCCATCGGGCCGAGCCCAAGTCCGTGCCCGTGGCCGTGGCCTTGCGGGTGGCAGAGCGGCGGCGGCGTCCCGTTGACGCCGTTCTCGCTCATCCACGCCTGGTACGCGGTCTCGTTCAGGCTGAGCCACGGCGGCAGCAGGGATGTGTTGTCGCCGACGAAGTGCGCCCAGAGCATGTCGCGGGACACGTTCCCCGGGGCCACGCAGGTCGCGTTGCCCGAGGTCGTGCCGTTCGTGGCACCCGCCGCGGCCGCGAGACTGTCCGCCTCCGCCGCGCCGAAGAGCACCGCCGCGCTTGCGCCAAGGAGCAGGACCGCTCCGACCGCTGCAATTGAGGCTTTTCGCATGGCGTTGAAGGACCTCCTTGCCACTCCTTTAGGCGGGGCAGGGTGTTTTCGCTTTGCCGAGGTCTTTCCCAGGTTGGTGACAGATTGGGGGCTTAGCCCCCAACCAAGCTTGATTGGGAAGCCGCGCCGGTGGCGGTTCGAGGACATGGCCAAGAAAACGGAAAAGGGCCCACGCGCCGAGCCAAGGCGTATGGATACGCGCTGGAGTCGGATGCTGCGCGAAGAGACGTTCGTTCCACTCGAGGAAATGGACTCATCTGGCCGGGCACGGGGCGACTTGCATGAGAGAACCGCGATTACCCTCCCGTGAGGCTTATATCTGGCGCGACCCTCGAATAGCCCTGTGTCCCTCGCCCACCGACCCCCCACAGCCATCGAACTTGCCGAAGGCGCCCTCGCGCTTGCCGGCGCCGAGGCCGACCTCGGCTACAGCACCCGCAGCCCCCTCAAGATCCGGCAGGCCGCCGAGAAGGCATGGCTTGCAGCCAACCTCGCCACGGACCACGCGATGGAAAAGCACGGCCGGACGCCCGAGGCGGGCCCGGGCGCCCACACCGCCCGCCACGAGTTCCTCGAGGCGCTTGGCGAATACACGCTCTCCGAGAAGCTCGGATACTTCGCGGACCGCCTCCACGGCGACTGCTTCTACCAAGGCTCCTGCCCCACCGAGGACGGCATGCGGCGCGCGCTAACAGAAGTCCGTGAGTACATCCGACGCCTGAAGGACGAAGTCTGAGAACGCCCCATGGCCCACCCACCCACACCCGAACGCCCAACTGCCGCCGCCCGCCTCCACAAGGACGCCCGCATGAAATTCGAAGAAGACCTCCTCAACGAACTTCGCGGGCAGGGGGAACCGAATCACGGCGGACCCCTGGTTTTCCACGCGGGCCACCTCGAATTCAAGGACCTCGACCTCGAGCCACAGGCGCCCGTCCATGAGCTCCTCGTAGAGGTGGAATGAATTGCCTCCTTCATCCCACGCGACGCTCACCCGTGTGCTCACCCCTCGCCCCTCCCGGGCGCGCTCAGATCGGTCCCGCTCCGCGCGCCGCCGGAGGGCCCGAGCTCAAGGTCACCGCAGTTCCAGGGGACGCGGGCGCCCGACCTATCACCCGCAATTCCCACCCCGCCGCCACCGCCGCCGCGCGGACCAGCATGAGTCCAATCCCCCAACGGGCGGAGGCCCGCGTGATGTCCACCTCCGCGAGCGCACCGGTCTCCCCCGTGAGCACCCGGCGCGCCTCCTCCGGCATCCCCACGCCGCTGTCTTCGACGGTGACCGCCCAGCCCCCGGCCGCGAGCCCCTGAAGCCGCACCAACGGCATCCGCCTTCCCGCCGGTGTGGACAGCACGGCGTTGTGGAGGAGGTTCGCGATGGCAAGTTCGAGTAGGAAAGGGCGGGGCGTCACAATTTCCGCGGCGCCCACCGCGCCCTCAAGGTCGATATCCTCTCGGGCCCTCCCCGTGCGCAGGGCTACCGTCTCGATGGCCCTCGCGAGTACCTCCCGCACGGGCTCACTGCCGCCCGCCAGAATTGCCCCCGATTCCTCGAGGAGCGCGCCGGCGACGGTCCGCAGTCTCGACGCGGCGGCCCGAGACACCCGCATGCCCATTTCGGCCCGGTGCCGGCTTGAAGCCGAAGTCGCGGGGTCCCCCTCGATCAGAGTAAGGACGCCCTCGAGCACTTGGAGGTCGTTCTTGAGCTCGTGGGAAATGGCCAAGCAGAGCAAATCTCCCGGTAGAGCGGCCCCGGTGACTCCACGCCCCACGGCGCCTTCGAGGTTGTCGGGTTCCTCTCTCACCGCCCTGTCCCTCCAAGGTTTCCGCTCCTGCTGGACTCCACGCTCTTGCATGGCTCAAGGTCATCGGCCGGGGCGCCGTACTTTGAAGTAGCATTTATGCAACCTATAAGCGTTTGCCCCACCACAGCGAATATCTTGCACCCTGCGATTGCAGGTTCGATGGCAGCGCGACTGGCAAAAACCCTGTCGGCGTCCGGCTGTGAAGAGATCCTCGTCACCCTCGAGGAAGAAGGCTCCAAGCCCTTCGGGCAACTCGCACTTCGCGTCGACGACAAGAGCACGGCCAACCGGGCCCTCAAGCGCCTCGTCGACGCGGGCCTCGTGGAGCGCCACGTCCTGCAGGACCGTTTGCGGTCCGTCGAGTACGAACTTACGGCTCGCGGCCGAGAGGTCGCGGAAATCGCGCGACGCCTGCGCGAGGTGGAGCGCGAACTCCATGGTTCAAAGAGGGGCGCCCCGC
Organism: Thermoplasmata archaeon; assembly: GCA_041487695.1. Taxonomy (GTDB): domain Archaea; phylum Thermoplasmatota; class DTKX01; order DTKX01; family DATEUP01; genus DATEUP01. The sequence goes on from JBGPNV010000095.1 coordinate 4,690, forward strand.
GCGGGGGCTCACGCTAGGACCTTCTTGCCGATGCCCCAACGGGGGTTGGGCTTACCATCCGCCCCAGTGGTGTCCGCCGCATCCGCCACCGCTGTGGTGGCCAGCCGGCATTACCTGGTCCGCGGGCAGCTGCCCTGTGTGCACGCCCTGCGCGAACACACCGACCAAGGGGGCCTGGGCGTGAACCGGCGCCTGCACGACCGAAGCCGCCGCCGCCGTCCCCACGGCTGCGAAGACCGCGACCGCCGCGATTGCGAGGAGTACCCTGCGGGATGTCATCGACCCCTTCAGTAACCTGGCCCCGATTTGAAGCTTCGGGCTATGTCCCCTCGTGGCCGTCCGGGGCGCGCCGACCCGCCCGGGCACCGGGAGATTGAAATCGAACCCCCCCACTTGGCGGCCTCATGGCACCCGTCGAGTGGCACTTCAACGCTGTCGTGAATGGGACCTCGGACGCGGTCTTCAACTGGCTCTCCGACTACCAGCCGGACGACCACACCTCCGAGGCCTTCCGCAAGGGGGCGGGCGAGAAGAAGCCCCCCAAGCACCCGGCCAAACGCGCGATCCTCTCCCGGGAGGGCAACATGCTCAAGATCCACGACGAGTGGGGCCGCTCGAAGTTCGACTCGGCCGTCGAACTCGTTCCCCTGTCGCGCGAAGTCAAGATCACCGGCGGCTTCGGCTACTCGGCCGTCTGGAAGGCCGTCCCCGAGGGGGACAAGACCAAACTCGAAGTCCACGGCGTCTGGGCGCCCACGGGGTTCATCAGGTTCTTCGTGCCCCTCTTCCGAAAAAGGTTCGTCCGCGACATGGAACTCGACTTCAAAGGGCACACGGCCGAACTCGAAAACGACCTCGCGTCGTGACGGGCGCTCGCCTGGCCAAGCCCCATTTGCCTATGGGCCGCGCCCGCGCCGCCGGCGAATCGAGTACACGGCGACGGCCACGCCCAGGGCAGCGGCCGCCGCAACGGTTGCCGCCCCCGTCGCGTCGGGCGCCGCCGTTGTGGCTTTCGCGGGCGTTGCGCCCGGGCCGGCCGCCGCTGCCGATGGCAGCACCGTGAGGTTCCACACGTGCGCCGTCTCGCCCGCGGCCGCGCGCACCGTCACCCACACGGAGTAGGTGCCGGGCGCCAAGCCCACGACCGTGAAGTTGTCCTTCCCCACCCTCCCCTGCAAGCCGCCGAAAATCTGCCACTCGGTCGTCGCGGACGGCGGGCTCGTCCCCTGGAGCGCGGCGCGGAAGACTGCGGTTTGCCCCTCGTGGATCACGAGGTCCCCCGCCGGCGCGAACACGACGACGAGGGCGCCTGGAGGCGGCGGGGGCGGCGGAGGCACGGGCGCCACCGCCACAATCCATTCGACCGCCGACGAGCGCGGCCCTTCCGTCACCGCCGCACGGACCGTGTGCGTGCCCGCCGTGAGCTGGCCAGTCAGGTTCACCGACGGCCCCTGGCCGACGTTGACTCCATCGAGCGTCCACGCGACCGTCGCCGTTCCTGCCGCCGCGCCAAGGTCGAGCGAGAACTCTTGCGGCTGCCCTTCCGTCAGGTCCACGAACGAGAACCTCGGCGCGTAGGCCACGACGAGCGCCCCCGGTAGGGCCGCGACCGTGACGTTCCACGTGTGCTCGAGGGCGAACTGCCCGTTCGTCACGAGGACCTTGACCGTGTGGGCGCCAAGCGCTGCGACCGGGGCATCAAACGTGAGGTTGGCCGACGACCCCGCCGCCGTGCCGTCGATCCACCAGGCGTAGACGATTGAGACCCCCGGCGTGGTCCATGCGTCCACGCTGAAAAGCTGCGAGGCGCCCTCGTCCATGTCGAGCGCGTCGCCCACCGGGGCGAAGGACGCGTGGAGCAGGTCAGGGACCGTGTAGGTGAGGCTGAGGTTCGACGCCGTGAGCGACCCCCTCGAACTCGCGTTGACGTAGAGGTCCACCGCCACGTCGTACGGCGGGTCGGTGGCCGCAAGCGGGGCGAGGACGTCGTTGAGGACGCTTTCGTTGAGGGCCACGTGCGTGGAGGCTGTGAGCTCGCCGGTGAGGCTCGCCAGGGTGACGCCTGCTTCCGTCTCGACGCGGAGATCCGCCGGGTTCGCGTCAAGCGCGAACGCCGCCCGGACCTCGGAGACCTCGGGCGCCCGCGCGCTCGTGCCGTTGAGCTGGAGCCTGTAGCGGAAGTCCGTTCCACCTCCCGTGAACGTGGCCTTCACGCCCGCCTGGGCCGCCTTCCACGAGGCGCCCCCGTCGTTCGACACCTCGAGCGCCACCTGCGTGCCTGCAGGCTGCGTGGCCGTCCACGTGACCGTCGCGTCGCGGATGGCCGCCGGCTGGCTCACGTTTCGTGAAACGAACGCGCCGCCCGGCGCGAAGCGGCTGTAGTCGAGCCGGAGAGAGTACACGGAGGGCGTCGCCGCGCGGTCCGAGGTTGTCTCCGCGACCGTGAAGCGCGCGTATCTGTCGGGCGAAGTCGCGACCGTGCTGTCCGATAGGTCGAGCGGCTCCTCCGCACCGTAGGTGAGCCCGTCGGCCGACGCCGCAAGCGAGAGGGCGGCCGTTGTCCCCGCGGGGACCCCTGCACTCGCCCCGGCCGCCTCGAAGGCCGCCGGCACCTCGCCGGCCAGGTCGAAGGTCACCTGCGCCTGCCCCGGGTTCTCGAAGTCCGGGTCGGCCCTTGCAATGGACTTGGCAAAGGTCGTCGTGTATCCCACGAAGAACACGGTCCGCCGCCCCGTCTGAGGGTCCGTCGCCCAGGTCGGCGACTGGGCGCACATATTGTCCCAGGGGCCGTCGCCCATCGTGATGATCGGGTTGCCCGCATAATGGGTGAGGTTCGTGCCCCCCGTCGAAGTCGAGAGGCACGTGTTGTACGTGACGGCGTCGCTCGCGCAGGTCCAATAGATATAGAAGATCCCGTCCTCGTAGAGGACGTCGTTCACCGCCGTCTCGTAGGCCCCCCACGTCGTCGAGCCCCACGCGTTGATCGGGTTGCCCGCGATCCGCGTCCATGCGATCCCGTCGGGGGATGTTGCCAGCCCGATCGACTTGCGCGCGTCGGTCGATACGCGCCCCGAGAAGTACAGGTAGTACGTCGAGTCCACCTTGACGACGTGCGGCCAGCCCACGGCGTGGTCGTCCCAACCCGTCGCCTCCGGCGTGAACACGGGGTTGCCCGCGTCCTTCGTCCAGGTGACCCCGTCCGTGGAGGTCGCGCGCCCGATCGAAAAGGCGTCGTAGGTCACCGCGCCGCCGTAGTACATCACGAAGGTGCCGTTTTCTATGAGGACGTACGGCTCGCCCACCCAGCCGGAGTCCCAGGTCGATGGGGTTGGCGCGATCACCGGGGACGCGTCGATGGTCCAGTTGGCCCCGCCGTCGGCCGAAACCGCGCGCCCCACGGACGTTTTTCCGCTCGCGTCTTCGCCGAACATGTACAGCCACGTCTCGTCCTGCACCACGATCGCCGACCCAAGCTCGAGGCCGGTCGTGTACCAGGAACCCGTCGGCGCGTTGAGGAGCGGGTTGCCCGCGTACTCCGTGAGGTTTGTGAGGCTCTGGCGCAACTCGATCCCGCCCGGGTTGCGGACGGCCCCGGCCTGGGCCGGCTGGCCGGCCGCCGCGCGGCCCGACTCCTCGGACGCGTACCCCGCGCCGATGCGCGCGATCGAGGGCCGCTGGCCCGCGGCGGACTTGGTCATGTCGGCCCTCACCGCGACCGAAGGGTACGCGCGCCCATCCACCGTGATGAGGTCGCCCGGCGTAAGCCCCGACTGCAGGAGGTCGCCAGCCGACGACACGACCGAATAGGCGACCGTGGCACCCGGCGGAATCGCGACGCCGGAAATCAGCCGGCCGTAGGACACGTTGTTCCATTTGATGGCGGGCGAGGTGTAGGCGCCCGACGTCCCCGTCAGCCAGACCCTGAGGCCGTCGCTGTAGGTGCTTTCGAAGGTCCCTCCGGCGAGCAGCGCGCCGGAGAACT
>JBGPNV010000096.1:0-8644 GCA_041487695.1 Thermoplasmata archaeon
ACCCCGCCGCTTCATCTCGTCGAGGAACTGCCAGAGGTTCACCCCGGCTGCGTGGGCGGCCGCCGAGGCGGTGATCTCGTTGCGCTGGTAGCGCTGGCACCCATCTTCAATCAGCACGTCCTTTACGCCTGAATCGAGGGCACGCATGATGAGCGTCGAGCGGTCCACACGGAGGCGTTTTGCCATCACGTCCAGACGCTCCAAGTCGTCGCTGGGGATTCGAATTGTTGTAACGCGGGATGCCGCCATGAATAATACGTCATAGTGCAATGTATTAATGGTTTCGCTGGAGGCTGCAGACGGACCGGCCGAGGAGGGGGGAACGGGTGGCTGACGGCGCCCCCAGTGGGCGCTGAGGAAAGTCCCCCCTCCCTAGAGCGGAGCGCGCACGTGGAGGTGGGGCCGAAAGGCCATCACAAGGAGCGGTGGGGCGCGAGAGCCCCGGATTTCCGGACCAGAAACGACACGAGCTTTGGGGCGCACAGTGAAGCGGTTGGCCCGCGGAGATTCCCGAGGACTAAGGTGAAACGGCCGGATGCGATGGGAAGCCAAGGCCAAACGTCCGGGATGACCCCGCGAGGGCACCGGAATGTCCGACGCTTGAGTCGAATGCCGCCAGTCAAACAGGAGGGGGCTTGAGGAGCCTCACCCGGCACCTTGAGTCTTCGAGCTTGCGCGCCGAGTGACCCGCTTCAATCAGGCGTGAACAGCACGACGACCGTGCACCGCGCGCTCCGTGCGATCTCGCGTTCTTCTTTGGCAAGCAGGCGGTGCGCCCTCGCGCGGGGGCCCGCGTGGACAATGATGACCTCGACGTCCCGCTGATCGGCAAAGTCGACGATGTCCCTCGCCACATCCCTTACGAGCAGGAGACGAGGAGTGAGCACCCGCGAGAGGGGGCGGCGCGCAAGCACACTGAGGAACGACATCTCCTTGGCCTCGTCCACGAGCGATTCGGCCCGGTACGTCGAGTAGAGGGGGACGCTCGGCGGAATCCGAATGACGCGGGCAGCCACCACGTCAACTTCCGGCACCACCTGGCCCGCCGTGAGGGCGGCCGCCAGGTCGAACGGCTCGGCGCTGAATCTCCTAAGGACAGGCACGAGGAGCTTGCGAGGCCAAGTGCGCGAGGCAACGTGGGATGGGGGACCGCGCACGAGCATGACGCGAAAGGCGAGGATGGGCTCGAGCCACCGTGGAAGCCTCCGTGCGACCCCTTCCGGCTCGGCCGGCACCACGAAGTAGACGGCTCCAGCCCGCTGCGCAATTCGCCTGAGCTCTTCCCCCAATTCGCGGTCAGCGGTTGGCCCCGGCGGCACTTGGAGGTCTGCGAATTCGCATGGGACCTCTGCCTGTGCTGAAAGCTGCTCGAGGAGCGCCTCGACCCCGGGGTCCGCCACCTCGTTGCGCGTCGAGGCGATCCTCACCGCAATCACCCGCGACCCGGCGTAGGCCGCCGCGTTAAACGCGAGGGGGGCAGCGTGCTTGGCATCAGAACCGCGGCGCAGGACGAGCAGGACGGGCGCTCCAGCGGCGACCGATTGGGCTCCGGCGCGGCGCCTCGCCGAAGCCACGTCGGGAAGTAGTCCGATCTCCATCGCGCCCGAGGGCGCAACCACCGGGACCTCGACAACCGGGATCGGGAACAGGCGCCGTGCGAACACCTTCCGGACTTCTTCGAGCGCAAGAACCAGGGGCGCGATGAGGGCAACCATCGCCCAATCCGCAAGGCCGAGCGGCGCGGTCGACACGACGCCCCCCAGCCATGGGACGTAGACGATCGCCGCCAGGATGGCGAGGGTGCCGCCGAGGCCGGGCAGGAGCCACTTGTTCCGCCGAAGCTCCAGCGACCAGGAGGGCATACGGTGGCTGCGGCGCGAAAAGAAGTTGCCGATCTGCCCCAGCATGATTCCGGCGACGACGGCCGCCACGCCTTCGGCGTAGACGGCGGGGTCGGAAACGACGGGCGAGCCGAGGGTCCACCCTGCCCTCGCCCAGATGGCAAATCCCACGAGGATAGCGGCGATTCCCGCCGGGATCCCGACATAGGCGGACGTGAGCAGAGCCCTAACGTCGAAAAGCCTGATCCGACGGTCGCGCGGGGGCCGGCTCATGGCCGCAGGGTCGGGCGGTTCGGAGGTGAGTGCGAGCGACATCGGGATCTCCATCACGAGGTCGATCGCGAGGACTTGCACGACGCCGATGGCAGCCGGGACGCCCATGAAAACGAAGGCGAGGAAGCTTATGAGTTCGGCCCAATTGTGCGTGAAAACGTAGGTGAGGAATGCGCGTAGGTTATCGAAGACCCCACGGCCAAGTTCGACGCCCTTGACTATCGTGGCGAAGTTGTCGTCGAGCAGCACCATGTCCGCCGCCTCGCGGGCCACGTCCGTCCCGGTGATCCCCATCGCAATTCCGATGTCGGCCTCCGTGAGCGCCGGGACGTCGTTCACGCCGTCCCCCGTCACCGCGACGATCTCGCCCTTCGCTCGGAGGGCCTTGACGATTCGGTGCTTTTGTTCGGGGTTTGTCCGGGCGAAGACCAGCTCCTTCCCGTCCAGCGCCTTCGAGAGTTCCGTTTCCGACAAGGACGCAAGCTTAGCGCCCGTAATCACGAGGGCCGTCGTTTCGGTGACAATTCCCACGCGTCTGGCAATGGCGGCGGCCGTGAGTTCATGGTCTCCAGTGATCATGGCCACGCGAATGCCAGCGCCCCTTGCCGCCAGCACGGCCTGCGTCGCATCCGGCCGCGGCGGGTCGTAGATGGCGACCAACCCGACGAATGTGAGGTCGCGTTCGACCGTTGCAGGCGCAAAGCTGGGGAACGGGACGGGCAACTCGCGATAGGCAAGCGCCAGCACACGGAATGCATCCGCGGCCAGGCGGTCGACTTCCTCAAGAATGGCTTGGCGAGTCAGGTCGTCCAGCGGTCGCACCATGCCGCCAGCGAACTGAGTTGTCGATCGGTCCAACACGGCATGAGCGGCACCCTTCGAGTACGCCAGGATGTGGCCACCTGAGTCCTGGTGGACGCTCGACATCATTTTGCGCGACGAGTCAAAGGGGACGAGGTGGAGGCGGGGCTTCGAAAGCAACGCTTCCTTTCGCGACACCCCGCCCTTAAGCGCGAAGGCAAGGAGAGCCGCATCCGTCGTGTCGCCGATCGCCGTCCACCGTTGCCGCTTGCGGTCGACAGGCGGCGTCAACGTCGCGCCGTTGTCGAGCGCGGCGATCTCGCACAGGAGCCGCAGGTCCTCGCGGTCCGCTGCAACAACCTTTCGCGATGCGAGGAGAATGCGACCCTCCGGATCGAATCCGGCGCCCGTAACATCGAAAGTCGTTCCATCGGACCAGAGCTTGCGCACCGTCATTTGACCTGACGTGATGGTCCCCGTCTTGTCGGAACAGATGATCGTGGCCGACCCGAGGGTCTCGACCGCTGCAAGCCGTTTGACAACGACATTACGCCGAGCCATTTGGAGGCTTGCGATGGCGAGGGCAAGCGTGACGGTAATCTGGAGGCCCTCGGGGACCAAGTCGATGATGACGGCGATCGTAAACAAGAGGCCGTCGGCGGCGGGGAGGCTACGCAGCGCGAACGCCGCGATGAGGAGCGCGACCCCAACGGCCACCGCCGCGATCATGTTCAGCTTTCCGGTCCGGCTAAGCTCCCGTTGGAGCGGGCTTGGTTCGGGCGCGATCGCGCGGGTGGTGGTGACGATGTGACCGAAGAGGGTGTCCGCCCCGGTCGCGAGGACGACCGCAGTGCCCGTGCCGGAGGCGACGGTTGTGCCGGCAAGTAGCAAGTCCAGGCATTCGGTGGGCTCGCGCGTTTCACCGCGCTGTTGGGCTGCGGGCGAGCATTCTCGCGGCGAATTCTCCCCGTTCAGGAGAGATTGGTCGACGGTGAGGCCGAAGGCGTCCACGACCCGCGCGTCGGCCGGAACCCGATCCCCGTCCTCGACGTTGATGAGGTCTCCGGGCACAAGCTCAGTGACGGGGAGGACCAAGGTCTTGCCCGCCCGCGTGGCCTTTGCATTAGCAGGGATGAGGCGGCGCAACGCCTCGACGACCTTCTCCGCACGGCGCTCCTGCGCCACGCTAAAGGCGATGTTAAACCCGACGACACCAAGAATTACGAAGCCCATCTGGATGGAGCTTCCGTCGTGGACGGCGACCCCAAGGAAAAACGAAAGGGTCGAGGCGGCCAGGAGCAGGACATTGAAGAGGTTCGTGATCTGAGTGAAAATGCTGTACGATAGGCCGGGCTTGCGCGGCTCCGGGAGCTGGTTCGGCCCCACTTTCAACAGGCGCGAGCGGGCGGACTCGGGTGAAATGCCCTCGGGGCCCGACCCGAGCTCTTCATAGAGAGCGCCTAGTTCAGTTTGCGCCGCGGCGAGGAGGTCGATTCTGGAGGGAGGGGCGGATGACATCGTAACCACCAATTCCCATAGGGCATTCCAACCTAGTTTCCATGAGCGGGGCGGGCGCGTTTCACGTTCTGTCTGCGGCCGTCGAGGCGCGGCAAATAGGGGCCGGTGTATAATGGTTCGTAAGACTCCGTTGAAGCCCGATTCTGCGCGCTGGCGGGGGCCATTTCGCAAGTCGGGCGTCGGCGTTTCGTGACGGCGCGCGTCTGACCGCCAGGCGCCCGATCCGCGGCCGGCCAAGTCTCATATGGTCGCGCCCTCGTGATTGGGTCATGACGTTCCTTGGAATGCCCGACACCGGATGGGAGATCTTGAGTTATGTTGGCGCCGTCCTAATGCTCCTTCCGTTTGCGCTTCAGGGTGTGGGCCGCATGGATCGGAGGCCCGCGTATTTTGCGTTGAACCTGGTCGGCGGCTCGCTCGTTTCCCTATATTCGGCAAAGCTGGGAAGCCCGGCCCTGACAATCCTCGAGGGCGCCTGGGCGGTTGCTGCGGTTTTCGGGTGGATTTCATGGACGTCGAGTAAGCGACCGATCAACGCCGAAAGAGCCCCGGGCGCTCCCTGAGAACGGAAAGAGCCCGCCCCCTTCTGGGGGCGGGCGAAGGGGGACGGACGAGAGCAACGGTCTCAAGCGCTCCACAGAGTTCCTTTCTGAGCCCCAACCGAGCCCCCGAAGGGGGCATCCGCTGCCGGGAGGGCGCGATCCCTCCCCGGGCGCTCCTCCCTTGGGCGAGGGCGATGAATGCAAGGCCCCTGAGGCCGGAACGCGAAAGCCAAACCGTGAATCTGTGCCAGTGGTTCTCCAGCGATGAGACCGGGAAGACCATACTCTTGTTGAAGGTCAATCGCGTGCGGACGCATCCGTGTACGTAAGGCGGACCATCTCTGCGTCGCGCAGGCTCCCAAGGCGGGCGGACAGTTCGCGAATCCGTTGAGCGTCGCCGATCGCGATGTATACCGTTATACACCGTTCCTGCCCAACGTGCGCGTGCATCATCGACTTGATAACGTCGCTGAAGTCGTGGGCGACCTCGCCGACGCGTCGTTCGATCTGCGCGGGGTAAAGGGCAGTGAGGGTCGCGGAGCGGCTCCCCGTGTGCTTTTCCTGGGCCGCCTGGGAGCTCACAAATTCCCGCAGGGCAGCACGCACGAAGTCCGACCGGCCGCTGTACCCCGAAGAGTCTGCGAGGCGGTCAGCCTGGCGCAGCAAGGAGTCCGGAAGCGAGATCGACACGACGGTCAAACGCGGGCCTTCGATGAAAGCTGGGCTGATGGTTGATAATCCTACCTGTAAAGTTATGAATCTGCGCCCTCCGGCAAATGAAACGTTACTAGCCCGGGGCCACTAGAGTTTGCTTATCGTCTCACTAATCGATACGGGATTTGCTAGAGTTGCGGCAGGCTTTATTACACCCCCTCGCCTCCCCGAGCAGGTGTCGCGTTGGAGCAAGTTCCCCCGGAGAGGTCGAGAAAAAGAGTGCTGTTGCCTGCGGTCCTTGTTGCAGCGCTTGTCGTTGGCGGGATTGTGCTCGCCCTCCTGTTCGCACCTCCTCGCACACCCCTTGACACGCGCCCGCAAGTCGTCTCGTCGTTTTACCCGTACCACTTTGTAGTGACCGCAATCGGCGGTGACCGAATTCGAGCAACGGTCATGACGCCTTCCGGTGTCGAGCCCCACGAGTGGGAGCCGACGCCCGCCGACCTTGCGCGCCTCGAAACGGCCTCGGCTTTCGTGTATAATGGCTACGTGGAGTCCTACGTGGATCGGGTGCTTGCCGACCTTCCGCCCACGAAGCCCTTGCGGGTGAACGCTTCGGCCGGGATCGCGTTTAACAGCACCGAGAACGGGGAAGTCGACCCCCATGTGTGGCTCGACCCGGTTCGGATGCTCCAAGTTGTGACCACCGTTGAGACCGCGCTGGTTTCCATTGACCCGGCGGGGGCTTCGGACTTCCACACGCGCGCCGCCGCCCTCAAGGAAAACCTCTCGGCATTGGACGCGGGTTTCCGCACCGGGCTCGCCACCTGCTCGCTCCGCACGATCGTCGTTGCACACGAAGCGTTCGGGTACCTCTCGGCGCGGTACAACCTCACGATGGTCGCTATTCAGGGGCTCTCCCCCGACGCAGAGCCCTCGAGCGCCAAGATGGCCGAGCTTGTTCAGGTCGTGAACGACACGGGCGTCCACTACATTTTCTTCGAGGAACTCGTCGACCCTCGCGTTGCCCAAACGATTGCCGACGAGGCGCACGTCCAAACCATGCCGCTTAGCCCGCTTGAAGGCCTTTCACCTCACGAGATCGCCGCGGGCGCAAATTACCTCTCTTTGATGACCGAGAACTTGGCAACGCTTCGGCTCGCGCTCGGGTGCACCTGATGTCGGCAAGCGCGGACGACTGCTTGTGCGCGCCAGTGAAAGTCCGGCGCGTCTCCCACGCCTACGGCAACGTCGAGGCCCTCCGCGACGTTTCCTTCGAGGTGGCCAAGGGCGACCTCATCGCGATGGTGGGCCCCAACGGAGGCGGCAAGAGCACGCTCGTGAAGGTGGTGCTCGGGCTGCTCGTGCCCAACGACGGCGAGTGCGAGTTGTTCTGCCAGCCTTCGGCGCGCTTCCGCGAATGGAGCAAGGTGGCCTACGTGCCGCAGCACGCCGCGGCCTTCGATTCGCAGTTCCCCATTAAGGTGAGCGAGCTTGTGTTGCTGGGAAGGGTTCCGAATCGCAGGCTCTCGCGCCGGTTCACCCAAAAGGACCGCGAAGCCGCCGCGTGGGCGATGGACGTGTGCGACGTAGGCCCGCTCGGTTCAAGGCGCGTCGGGGAACTCTCAGGCGGCCAAAAGCAGCGCGTGCTCATCGCCAAGGCCCTTGCACGCCGGCCCGAGTTACTCATTATGGACGAGCCCACGACGGGCGTGGACGTACAGAGCCAGGGTCGGCTTTTCGAAATCCTCGACCGCCTGAACGCCGAATTCGGCACGAGCGTGGTCCTTGTGACTCATGACCACGGGATCCTCCTTGAGCGGGTACAGCGCGTCATTTCGCTCAACATTTCGATCCAATTCCAAGGCACGCCCGCGGACTTCGAGGCGTGGGAGCACGACGCGGAAAAGAGGTTGGCCGAGGCCTCGCGCGCAAGGAGCTAGGGAGGGCGACATGGTGTTTGATTTTCTTCAATACGGCTTCATGCAACGGGCGCTGCTTGCGGGCCTGCTCGTCGCCGCGCTTTGCGGCGCGCTTGGGGTGTTCGTGGTCCTTCGGCGCACGGCTCTCATCGGCGACGCGCTTGCCCACACAGCATTCGGGGGGATTGCGATCGGCATTTTCGCGGGGCTGCTGCCGCTCTACGCCGCGCTATGTACGGCGCTCCTTGGCGGTGTCGCGCTTCACGAGATGAAACGGCGAAACGTATACGGAGACCTTGCAGTCGCGATCATGTACTCAGCGGGTTTGTCGGGCGGAGTCGTCTTGATCAGCCTTTCGGGGGGGCTCAACGTCGACGTGCTTGCCTTCCTGTTTGGAAGCATCCTGACCGTGCGCTGGAGCGACGTGTGGGTCGTGGCGGCAATGTGGGGAATCTGCGCGGTGGCGCTTATCGCATTTTACCGGGAGTTCGCGCTCATGACCTTCGATGACGACGATGCCCGCACGTCGGGCGTGCCGACACGATGGCTGGACCTTGGCTTTACGCTGCTCGTGGCCCTGACGGTCGTGCTGTCAATGCGGGTCGTGGGGGTGCTCCTCGTCGCGTCGCTTCTTGCCGTGCCGGCGGCAGCGGCGTTCCAGCTTCGCCTCGGCCTTGCGGGCACGATTCTTGCCGGGATGACTATCGCGATGATAGCAGCGTTCTCGGGAATCCTCATGTCCTTTTTCTTCAGCACGGCGACGGGGGGGACGATCGTGCTCGCGGCGCTTGCGATTTTCTTGGTGCTGCTCATCGTGGGCTCCTTCCGCGGAAAGGGCGCGGCGCGTGGAAAGGCAGTCGGTGGCGCGTAATCGCTCGTGACCCCCTTTGCGGGTGGATTTCGCAGAACGCGGGAACCAAGTGATGACGGCAGAGCGGCGCCGGGCGCGCCGAGGGGCGGGAAAATGCCCGCCCCCTTCCAGGGGCGGGCAAATGGGGACGGACGAGAGCGACGGTCTCTAGCGTTTCACGGAGTTCCCTACGAGCCTCACCCGGCCTCTCATGCAATCGAGCCGCGCGGCTCGACCGGCCCG
>JBGPNV010000097.1:0-8642 GCA_041487695.1 Thermoplasmata archaeon
CCCTCCCCTCGCCCGACGGGCTCCTGACGCTCGCGGGGGCGAGCGCGAACACGACATTTTCGACGCCCGGCACCTTCACGGCGCATGTGTCGGTGCGAGACCGCACGGGGACAAACGTGACGGCCTCGTTCGAGGTGCAGGTCGAGGACACGACCACGCCTGACCTTTCACGCTTGGTGGACCTCGAGGGCGAGACCTCCGCCCCCATCGCCCTCTCGGCGGCGCTCGCCTTCGACAACGACCCCGGCTTCAATGCGACCGGGAACTTCTCTTGGTCGTTCACGGAGGGGGGGAAACGCGTCGTGCTTTACGGCCGGGAAGCCCAATACACTTTCGCGCAAGCCGGCTCCTACTCGGTGACATTGAATGCGAGGGACGCGGGGAACAACACAGCCACAAGGGCAGTTACCGTGACGGTGAGCGAGCCCCAGGGGATCGGCGGACGGGAGCTTGCCATCGGGCTGCTTGTGGCCGCCGCGGCCCTTGTGGCCCTGGTTACCGTCGTTCGCGCTCGTCGCGCCAAGGACGCGCCTCCCCCGCCGCGCGGAACCGACGGGCCGCGCAAGTCGCCCCCTGGCTTGGCGCCAGCCAGCCCCACGAAGACCGGGCGCGACGCCAAGCGGCGCAAACGCCTGTGAACGCCCCAATTGGGTTAGGCCGCCGCATCGCGGCCGACCGCCCCGGTCGCCCGCGCCAAGAGGAGGACAAGCACGGGCATCACGAGGATCGAGTAGAGGAACGCAAAGACGATCGACGAGGCGAAAATGAGCCCGTAGCTTTGGACGACCGGCACGGGCGCAAGGACGAGGATGAGGAACCCGAGGGCCGTCGTGGCGGAGGCCTCAAGGAGCGGGGCACCGGCCTCCCGCACCATCTCGTCGGCCGCCTGGATTGGGTCCTTGTGGCGGCGCAGTTCCCGGTAGAACGAGTACGAGATGTGGATCGCGTAGAGGTCGCCCATGCCGACGGTCGTCGTGGCAATCATGACGGTCATCATGTTGAGCGAGAGCCCCGCAAGGACCATGGCGCCAAGCGTCCAGGCGACCGCGATGAGGGTGGGCGCGATCGTGAGCGCGCCAAGGGCGAGCGACCGGAAGGCGGCGTAGAAAAACACGGTGAGGATGACCAGCGCGACCACGAGCGTGGCGATGACGGACTGCCAGCCCGACGCAACGACGGCCTCCATGACCTCGCGGTTGAGCAGGGGAAGGCCCGTGACGGCCACGGTGGAGAGGGACGTCGAGAGCGCGCCGTCCCGGAGGGGTTCGGCGTCGGCCTCGAGCACGGCAAGGAGCGTCGCGCCGTTCTCCACCGCGCGCTTGGCTTCCACGCGGATCGCCGCGCGGTCGTAGCCGGCCGGCCCTTTGTGGAGGAGTTCGCTCGCGCCGTTTGCCGGATCGGCGAGGACCGCGTCGTAGAGGGCGCGAAGGCGGACGGCCGTTAGGTTGTCGGCCGCGTCGAGCCGCAGGTCGCCGTTCACGTCGGCTGCGCGGAACGCCGCCGCAAAGGCCGGGGAAAACCCGGGCGTGGAGCCACCTTCGAGCGCCTGGAGCGAGGCCTGCGCCTCAATCTGCGAGACGACCGAGCGCGTGCCCGCGCGCCCCGCTTCGAAGACCACGTAAGGGTCGTCTTGGACCCTCGCCTCGGCCTGGCGCAGCCCCAAGAAAACGGCGGGCAGGTCGACCTGCCCCTCCACCACGATGAGGACGCGTTCAATGGAGGCCGGGTAGCCGTCCTGCGCGGCGTTGAGCGCGCGCACCGACTCGAGGTCTCGCGCGGTGATCTGGTCGTACGAGAAGGTCGTGGTAAGCGTCGTGGCGCCGACCGCGGAGGCCGCCGTGAGGAGCGCGACGACCGCGAGGGCCGACCAGGGATGGGCCACGCTCTTCTCTACGGCGCGCAGGAGCGCCCGCTCCGCCAACCCGGCGCCCGCGGGGCGCGCCTTGGGCGCCTTCTCCCCGCGAGGCGCGTCCGAGCCCCGGGCTCGCGCCGCGACACGTTTCGCGCGGGCCTCGTCTCGCCAGACGGTCGCGGCGGGCACGAGGCTGATCGTGAGCAGGAAGGAGAAGGCGAGGCCGAGGGCCATCAGCAGGCCGAAGTCCTTGATGAGCGCGAGGTCGGACCCGCCAAACGAGAGGAAGGAGACGCCGTTCGTGACGGTCGCGAGGAAGAGGACGCCGCCGACGGCCATGACGGCGCCCTGGGCGGCCTTTTGAGGCGCGACCTTGAGCTCGCGCTTTCGCCGGTAGCCGACGGTCCAGTGGACCGCGTAGTCCTCGGCAAGGCCGATGAGGAGCACGGGGATCACTTGCGTAACGGGGTTGATCGCGATCGCAAGAAGAGCGGCTGTCCCGAGGACCCAGACCACCGTGGCGCCAAGCAGGGCGAGGGTGAGCAAGACGTCGAAGACGCTGCGGTACACGGCAAAGAGCGCCGCACCCATGACGAGCAGCATCGTGAGGGCAAAGAGGACGACGGAGAGGTCCATCGCCTTCTGCGTGTCGTACCACATGAGCCCGTAGCCGAAGGCGGCATAACTCTCGCCCCCCGAGGCGCGGGGCTGGGCGAGGTCGCGCAGCGCGCTTTCGCGGGCGCCCAGCGTCCCGCGGTCGAGGGAACCGTTGAAGAGGAAGAAGACCAGGGTACCCGGAGCCTTGACATTGCCGCCCTCTGCCGAGAAGTTCCCCGCGAGGAGCGTGTGCGCCTCGAAGCCGTAGGCGTCGCGCAGCCCCCGCTCCACGGTCGGGTCAAAGGCGGCCACCGCAGCCTCGAAAGGGCCAAACCGGGCGTCCCCGGCAGGCAGGCTTGAGACCCGAGCCGGCGCGCGCTCCGTGGTGTTCAGCAAGACCGAGAGCGTGAGCGACACGCCGGCGTCGCCCATGGCGCGCACTCTCTGCGCCGCCTGCGTGCGGTTGCTGGGCAGCGGCGGTGCGGGAGGGTCGGCAAGGTGACTAAGGACGAGGTCGGCGCCAAGGTAGGCCTGCGAGGCGACGAGGTCTTTCGTGGCGTTCGGGAGGGCCGCGCTTTCAAGCAGGGCCGGCAGGCCTTCGAGGGCGCCGATGAGCGGCGGAAGCAGCGGTGCCTCCGTGCCTTCGAGCCCGCCTTGGGGTGAGGCGAGCCCCAAGGCCAGCGCCCCGAGGCTCGCGCCGGCCACCCGGGAAAAGAGCGCGGGGTTTTGGCTGCCTTGGAGTGCCGCCTCGAGCGAACGGGCGGCTCCCTCGAGGAGCGATGAGAGGGACCGCAGGTCGCTTGGGGCCATCGCCGAGCCCTGCGCGGAGGCGGAGAAAGCCAAGGACGCGCCCGCGGCCGAGGCAAACGCGGCGTGCGCGGACGCAGGCTCGCCCGACGAAAGGGCGCCCTCGGCGCCTTCAAGGGTCTCGGCAACAAGGACGAGCAAGTCCTCCTCGGCCGAAGGCAAGAGGCCGCGGTCCTCGAAGTCCATTGTCGCAAGCAGCCATCCGGCGGAGCGCGAGGAAGCGCGGGCCGACGGGCCGTCCGGACTTGTTCCCAGGGCGGCCTCGAGGCCGGCGAGCGCCTCGCCAAGCGCGGCGCTTGCGTTGAGGTCGAGGTGGTGCGCGCTCAACGCGGAGGTGTTCACCACCAGGAGCACTTCGGCCGACACCATCGAGGCGACGCGTGCAAGGGGCGCGGGGGACTCGGGAAGCGCGAGCACGCTAACAAGTTCCCCGAAGGTATCGTTGAGGAAGACGACCATCGTGTGGACGCGTTGGTAGCTTGCCGGGTCCGTGAAAATCCCAAGCGCGTTCAGGTTCTCGAGGTTCCCGAGGAACCCGGTGGTCGAAAGCGAGAGGTTCGATGCGGCCGCCGCAAGCTGGCCCTGCGAAGCGAGAGCGGCCCCAAGCCGCGTGGCATTCTCGTTGAGGGACGCGCTGTAGGAGTCGTAGGAGATGTTGCTCTGGGGCACATTGAGGTCGAGGCCGCGGTCGCCCATCGCCACAAACGCTTCGAAGAGGCGCGCCAGGAGCGAGAGGCCCCCCCGCCTCGCCTCGCGGCTTGCGCCCCCCTCGAGGAGCGCCGCAAGGTCGTGGGCCATGCTCGCCACGCCCGTGGCGGCCTCGGGGTCGGCGACGGGCGAGAGGCGGTCGAGGAGGAGGAGGGCCCGCAGGAGCGAGGCGGTCGCGCCGGAGAGCGCGGCGGTGGGGCCCGAGGGTGCCGCAGGGTCAAACGCTGCGGAGAGGTTTCCGAGGAACGCGGCGGTGAGGGAGGCATTCGCCGCATCAAGGTCAAGGAGGTCGCGCACCGCGACGAATGAGCGGACGAAGAGCGACGCGGAGGCGGCCTTCGAAGCGCCCGTCGCGTTGGAGAGCATGTGCGTTGAGGCGGCCGTGAGGAGCGCGCGGCCCGCCTGAAGGGCGCCGTCCCCCGGGTCAAGCGGCCCGCGGGGCTGCGACCAGTTCGCAAGCGAGGCGGGCGAGAGGATCAGAGCCACGGCATCGCCCTTCCACGACGCGTCGGCGCCCGAAAGGAGCGTTACCTCGAGCTCAGGCAGGAGTGTGTCGAGCAAACGATGCAGGAAGAGGGGCCCCCGGGCCCGCCCGAGGTCGCGGATCGCGGAGACGAGCGCCACGACCTGCGAGGCCTGGCGCACGGCCCGCTCGCCGGAAGCGAGGTCAGCCGTCCCGTTCAAGGTGGCCGAAAGGGCGCTTGCGAGCGGCTCGAACTGCGCCGAACGGTGCGCAAGCACCGCGTCGGCCTCCGCCACGAGGTCGCCGAGCGAGACCGCGTTGCGGCCGGGGTCTTGGGGGAAACGGAAGGCCTCCGCAACCGAAGGGTCGAGGACCGCGGCTTCCTCGAGTTCGATGAGCCTGGCAAGGCTCTCCGCCCGGACGATGTTCCCCTCGCTCCCCTCGGCGAGCACGCCGACGTACTCCGTGACCCCAAAGGCGGCCGCCGCGTCGTGGTAGGCCTGCGCCCGCGGGCCTTGAGGGAGCCACATCGCCTCGCTGTTCACGAGCGCAAGCTGGGGCAGGAGCGAGGCGAGGAGGAGCGTCACCACGGCCAAAACGGCGACCGTCGTGCGCGGCGCGCCCGTCACGGCAAGCGTGAGGGCTTGCGCCGCCGTGCGGGGGGCAAGCAGGAGGCGGCTCATTTCGCGTTCCCCATGCCTGGCCTTTCAGCAAGAGGTGGCGGCAGGCGAAAGCCAGAGGGCCGCCCCGATTTAAGGGGTTGGGGCCTTGGCCCTTCCCGGCGCGGGCTCAAAGCGCCTTGTCCGGCACAACGAGCGTCCCCTTGAACGGCCGCCCTTCGGCGGCGGCGCGCAGCGCGTCGAAGTCGCGCCCGTGGAGCACGCAGGTCGTCAACCCCGACCGCTGGATGATCTTGCACCCCATCGCGTCGATCACGCCGGTCGAGCCGGCCTCGGAGGTCGTGGACGCCGTGAGGGCGACGAGGTCCGAGGCCGAAAGGCGCTCGATGCGCTTGGCGGTGCGGTCGAGCTTCGGGTCGGCGGTGTAGACGCCGTCGACGTTCGTGAGGATGAGGACGCGTGCGGCCCGCGCACGCTCGCCTAACATCACCGCGACGGCGTCCGTCGTGTGCCCGGGGTGCGTGCCGCCCATGACGATGATCGGGTGGAAAAGCGAGGCCTCGACGGCGGCGTCGAAGTCGTGGGGGACGCGGCCCATCGCGCGGGGCCCGAGCGCCGCAATCAGCATGCGCGCGTTCAGCCGCGTGGCGTCGATGCCCACTTGGTCGAGCGTCGTCTCCTCCGCGCCAAGCTGCCTGGCGGCCTGGATGTAGGTCCGCGCGAGCCGCCCGCCGCCCACGACGACGAAGAGCCGGAAGTGCTCGGAGAGCGCCTGGAGTTCGAGCGCGAACTGGCGGATGTACGCCACGTCCGGCGCATCGGGGATCATGATCGAGCCGCCCGCCGAGATGGCAAGGGCGGGCAACTCGCCGGACACGCGCGGGCAAGCGGCGCCTCGCGATTAATAGGTTCTCGGGGCGCGCGACCGAAGGGCCGCGCGGTGAAAACCTTCAAGTAGCACGGGGGCCCACGCGGGGGGCAAGGCAGGTCCTGAACCCCCATGTCGCGCGCTCCTCACGAGGCCCTTTGTGGCGCCCCAGCCGACGCGGCCTATGGCTCCTGACTCACGCCAAGGCGGGCCCCGGGGCGCGCGCTGCACGCCCGTGCCAGGGCCCCGGCCCTTAACGCATGAACCCAAGGAGCGCGAAGCCCGATGCCCCCCGACCCCGACGAGGCCCAAGAGCAGCTGCGCGCCTACGAGTTCCGCCGCGCCCTCGAGGACATCAAGAAAGTCAAGGGGCGAGGCACCGAGCTCATTTCCGTCTATGTCCCGCCCGGGCGCCAAATCTCCGATGTGATGGCGCGCCTGCGCAACGAGTACGCGGAGTCGTCGAACATCAAGAGCCGCGTGACGCGCAACCACGTCCTCTGGGCCATCGAGTCGGCCATGAACAAACTCAAGCAGTACCGGCAGGTCCCGGAAAATGGGCTCGTCATCTTCACGGGCGAAGCGTCGGCGGGGGCCGACAAGTACGAGCAGGTGTCCTTCGTCATCGAGCCGCCGCGCAAGACGACGCTCGACACCTACCGCTGCGATTCGAGCTTCTTCACCGAGCCGCTCCTCGACATGCTCGTCGACCGCGACCTTTACGGCGTCCTCATCATCGACCGCAAGGAGGCGACGGCCGCGCTCCTCCAAGGCAAGCGCATCGAGTACCTGTGGGGCCCGGAGGAGTCCGGCGTGCAGAGCAAACACGGGCGGGGCGGCCAGTCGCAGCGGCGCTTCGAGCGGATCATCGAGGACCAGGCGCACCAGTGGTTCGTGAAGGTGGGCGACAAGATGACCGAGCTCTTCCTCAACCGCCCGATCCAAGCGCTGCTCGTCGGTGGCCCGGGCCCCACGAAGGAGTACTTCGTGTCCGAGGGCTACCTCCACCACGAACTCCAGAAGAAGCTCCACAAACAGCTCTTCGACGTGGGGTACACGGACGAGACGGGCATCAAGGAACTGCTCGAAAAGGCCGAGGGCGAGCTCTCTGGCCTCGAGCTTGTGAAGGAGCGGCGCCTCATGCGCCGCTTCATGCAAGAGATCGTCAAGGCCGGCGGGGGCCTTTCAACCTACGGCGAAGCCCACGTCCGGGCCGCCCTGGAAACCGGGGCGGTCGACACGCTGCTCCTCTCGGAGACGCTCCGCAAGGTCCGCGTGTCCCTCACCTGCCCGAATTGCGGGGCGGCCCGCGAGGCCTCGGTGGACGAAGGGAAAGCTGTGGGCGCGCACCCCTGCCTCAAGTGCCAGACCCCGATGTTGGTTGGGGCCTCGGTCGAACTCATCCGCGATTTCGCCGACAAAGCCGCGCGCTATGGCACGCGGGTCGTGCTTGTCTCGACGGAAAGCGACGAGGGGAAAGTCCTGCTCACGGCCTTCGGGGGGCTCGGCGCGCTCCTGCGGTTTGCCGCGTGAGCCTTGCCGGAGGGCCCCTCGTCGCGGGGGCCGGCCGGTTGATCTTCGATTCTTCGGTTCCATAACCTTTAAATGATGTCCTCCAGGTTTTCCCTCTCCGTCCATGGCGCCAAAAAAATCCCTGGACAGTCGGAAGAAAGCGCGACTGGTCGCAGGCGTACTCCTTGCGCAGCTCGTGCTGCCGGCCATCCTGGCAACGGGCGTGCTCGGCGCCTCCTGCATCGTGGGGATCCTCCCGCCCCCTTCGGGCGGCGCCGACTGGATCATTTACGACGACACGACGGTAACGCCCGGCTGCCTGTGGACTCACAGCGGCGACATCAAAGTCCTCTATCCCTCCGTGTTCGCCGTCCAAGGCGAACTCACGGTCTCGGGCTTCATCAACGTCTCCCAGGGCGCCATCCTTGAAGTCACCTCGGGCGGGGCGATCCATGTCCGCGGCGGGCCCTTGGGCGTTCGCCTCCAGCTTGCGACGGGCTCGGTCCTGCACGTGGAGAATGGCCGGCTCGACCTCGACGGCCTTTCCGCGCCGGGCACCTCGAACCAGGCGAACATCGAACTCATTGATGCGAATGTGACCTCGAGGGGCTACTTCAGCGCCTCGTCGAACAGCCTAACGATCCTCCGTTCGTCGATCAACGTGACGGCTCCCCCCGTGGCGATCGGGCAGAACGGCGGCTGCGCAGCCATGGTCATCGGCGGGCGCGTCTCCGCGGTCATTTCGGAATCCACGTTCCTCGTGCAGGCCGCCGGGGGCGGCGTGGGGACGCAGGGCGGGCGCGGCGGGGACGGGGGCTGTGCGTCGGTCGACCTCCAGCCGAGGGCGCTCAATTACGTCACGCTGCGCGTGTACGGCGGGGCCGGCGGCAAGGGCGGCACGGGGGCAAACGGCGGTTCCGGCGGCGACGGGGGCCTCGGCGGCGAGGCAGTCGTCACAGCGGCGGCCGGCAGCGTCTCGAACTCCGACATCTGCGTGGTCGGCGGAGGCGGGGGCATTGGCGCCAGGGGCTCGGACACGTCGAATGCCTCGGCGGGCCACGGCGGCTTGGGCATGCCCGGCGGAAAAGCGAGTATCACGATTCGGGCGCCCGATTCGTTTTCCATGGCATTCACAAGCGTTTGCGTGGACGGCGGCAACGGCGGGACGGGTGGCGGGGGCGGCGCCTACCACGGCAACGAGAACACCAAGAAAGG
>JBGPNV010000098.1:0-8559 GCA_041487695.1 Thermoplasmata archaeon
CCGGCTCTGGGCCGCCTCGGAGTGCACCGTGGGCGACGACTTCCGCGTGAGCGAGGAGCGCATCCAAGGTGCGCAGAAATTTCTCACGAAGCTGCACAATGTCGCGCGGTTCATCTCCACGTTCCCGCCGGACGCGCGCCCGAGCGTGGTCCATGCCACCGATGCGTGGATTCTCGGGGAGATCGACGCGGTCGTGGCCAAGGTGAATGCGGCCTATGACGAGTTCAACTTCTTCGAGGCCGCGACGACGCTTCGCTCGTTCGTTTGGAACATGTTCGCCCCCCACTACCTTGAGATGGCCAAGTCGCGGGCGTATGCCGGCGATGCAAGCGCCCACCACACGTTGCACGAGGGGATGCGGGCGGTGCTGCGAGGGCTTGCGCCGATCGGGCCGATCGTGACCTGGCAGCTGTGGCGCGAGCTCTACGGCGGGGACGTGCACCACGAGAGCCTGCCCGAGCCGGGGGGCCACACGAGGCACGCGGAGGTCGGTGACCGGCTGATGGCGTTCAATGGCGAGGTGTGGGCGCTTCGCTCGAGGAAGAACAAGGAAGAGGGGCTCGCGTTCGGGGCGCCGCTTGGCGGCGTGGCTGTGCCCGCCGACCTCGCCGAGTTTGCCTCCGACCTGAAAGCCATGCACAAGCTCGCTTGAAGGCGCCCGCCCGGGCGCCCTCGTTGCGCCCTGGCAAAACCGGCGGAAACCTATTTTACGCGCACGCCAACCTGGTGGGCCAGGCGGTTTCTCAAATGAGGCAAACACGGAACCTTCGACGCACGCGGACGGACCGAAGCGACCTGAAGACGGTGGGGCGCGGCCTTGCCGCGGCTCTCCTCACGCTCGCGCTCCTCATGCCAGCCGTCGCCACGCCCGCCTCCGCGGCCGCGCCGAACGGCTCCTGGTCGCCCGCGGTGCCGGTCCAGGCCGACCCGGCCGCCTTCAACCAACTCGCGCATGTCGCGGCCGCGGCAAACGGGGACGCCGTCGCCGTCTGGCTCCAGAGCGACGCCTCGGGCGCCTTCATCTGGGGCGCCGCGTTTTCGCCGGCGTCGGGCTGGGGCGCGCCCGTCCGCATCCAAACGAGGACCGCCGGGGGCGCCGACGGGGTCGACGCGGCGATCAACGCGGACGGGACCGCGGTCGCGGCGTGGACGGCATTCGGCGGCGGCCATTACAACGTGTGGGCGGCGCGCTACGTCCCCGGGTTGGGATGGGGCAGCGATGTCTTGCTGGAGAACAGCGACTATGAGGCGTGCTCGTACCCCTCGGTCGGGGTCGACGGCGGCGGCAACTCGTTGGTCGTGTGGTGCCAAGACGCGGTGTCGCCCTACAGCGAGTTTGCGAGCCGCTTCGACGTGACCGCGGGATGGGGCGCGCCGGTTGCGATTGAGTCCTACGATGCCATCTCGGAACACCCCCAAGTCGCCGTCGACCCCACCGGTGCCGCCATCGCCGTTTGGGGCCAGTCCGACGGAGCGAACTGGGCGATCGCGGCCAACCGGTATGTGCCAGGGGTCGGCTGGGGCTCGGCGGCCTACATCGCTTCGAACATCACGGCCACGGCCCAACTCCCGTCGGTCGCCGTCGATGCGGCGGGCAACGCCGTCGCCGTCTGGCAGTACAACGACTTCGCCGAAAGCGGGGTGTTTGCCAACCGCTACGTGGTGGGCTCGGGGTGGGCCGGCGTGGTGGGGATGGAGGACTCAACGGTGGTGAGCCTCAGCGATGCTCGCGTGGCGGTTTCGCCGAGCGGCAACGCCACGGTGGTTTGGATGCGCACCGATGCGACGACCTCGGTCCTTTGGGCGCGGTCCTTTTCGCCCCCCGCCGGCTGGGGTGTCCGGGGGCCCATCGAGTCCACGGGAAGCCCCTTCCTGCCTTCCTTGGCGTTGGACGGCCAGGGCAACGCGATGGTCGCCTTCACGCTGCTTGGCTCAGTCGTGAACAGCGTGATGGCGGTCCGGCAGGAAGCCGGCGGGAAGTGGCTTCCCGCCTCGCGCATCGCAGGCCCCTCGAACGGGTCGTCCTCCAATGCGGTCGTGTCCGCTTCAGGCCCATCGGGCTTCGTCTTCGCATGGATCGAAGACGATTGGGGCGGCAATTTTGGCGTTTGGTCACGCTGGTTTGAGCCGGCGGACCGCGCGCCGCCGGCCTTGACACTGACCTCGCCCGCAGACGGCGCCAAGAGCGCGACCCCGCAGGTGCGCATCGCGGGCACGACGGAGCCGGGGGCGCGGGTTTCGGTCGACGGGTACGCCGCCGCCGTGGCCACCGACGGGAGCTTCTCCATCGTGGTGCCGCTCGGGGCCGGCGCAACGACGATCACGGTCACCGCCACCGACGCCGCCGGCAATGTCGCGACCGCGAGCCGAGGTGTGACCTTCGACGACCCGATCCCGGGCCTCGAGGCGGCGCTCGCGGCCGCTGAGGCAAACGCGAGCGGCGCGCAGGCGGGCCTTGCCTCCGCCCAGGAGCAGCTTGCCCAAGCGCTGTCCGACGCGGCCGCGGCGCGTGCCTCGGCCAACGCTACGGCGGCCCAGCTTGCCGCCACGCAGGCCTCGCTGTCGACCACGCAGGGCCAGCTCGCCGCGACGCAGACGACGCTCAACGCGACGAGGGCCTCCGCGACCGGCGGCGCGGTCCCAGCCGGGGACAGCACGGCTCTCTTCGTCTCGCTCGCCGCGGTGGCCGTGGCGGGCGCGGCCGTCGCCCTGTCGATGCGCGGGAGGGGCGGGGGCGGCTCGGGGGGCAGCGGTGGTGGTGGAGGCGGCGGGGGTGGCACGAGCGATGGGCGGATCGCGATCAAGCCGGACGAGGACCTCCTGCGGATGACGCCCGGCGTGAGTGGCGCGCCGACCCCGGCACCGAGCTACCAGGTCGAGAAATAGAATAGGCGGGGCAACGCCGGGCGCGCCTGATCGCGCCACGCGGAGGTGGGAGAGCGGTGGATGGCGTTCAATGGCGAGGTGTGGGCGCTTCGCTCGAGGAAGAACAAGGAGGAGGGGCTCGGGTTTTCCGCGCCTCGACCCGGCGTGGCGGTGCCCGACGACCTCGCCGACTTTGCAGGCGACCTGAAGGCCGTGCACAAGATGGCTTGACGGGCCGGCCGGCAGGGGTCGCCTGTCTGGAGGGATCGCGGCGGAATCTATATCGCCACAGCCCGCCCGTGGCCGGTGGAGAGATTCCAATGGCAGGGGGGTTCTTGTGCGTGCACGAATTGCGGGGCGCTTCGGCCCGTGAAAGGACTTCCAAGGCTCGATGCCGCGCTGTGGGCGGGTTGATCCTCGCGGGCCTCTTCCTCGGCGCCGCGGCGCCGGCCTCGGCAACGGGTCTCTGGAGCGCGCCCGTTCCGCTTAGCCCCACGGTCGGCGGTCCGGCGCATTCCTCTGCGGTCGCGGTTTCGGCCGACGGGAGCGCGGTCACCGCTTGGATCCAAGAGGCGCCATCGCCGACGCGGGTGTGGGCCGCGGTGTACACGCCGGAGGGCGGCTGGGCCCAGGCGGTTCCGGTTCAAACGACGCTGGCCGGCCTGCCGCAGCAGACGCCCCTTGTGGCGATCGACGCACAGGGCAACGCGCTCGTGGTTTGGTCGCAGCCGGGGGCCAGCATTTTGTGGGAGCTTCGGGCGGCTACCTTCACGGCAGGCGTGGGGTGGGGCGCGGACCAGCGCGTGTACGAGACCGGGGACGCCACCATGGCAGATGCCGACCTGACCTTGAACGGCGCCGGGCAAGGCGCCGTGGTATTCGTCGAACTCAATGGGCCCTTCGCGAACGTGGTCGCGCTGCGCTACGCACCGGCGACGGGCTGGTCGGGGCGCGAAAGGGTCTCGGGTGGGGCGACCAACTGCTCCGAGCCGAGCGTAGGGATCGACGAGGCCGGCGCGCTTGTGGCGGTGTGGACGGAGGACGGAACAGCGCACTTGAGTGCAGCGGCCAACCGCTACGTACCGGGAAGCGGCTGGGGGACGGCGCGGCTCATCGAAACGAACAGCGCGGGCGACGTGGGCGTGACGTCCGTGGCCGTGGCGCCGGCCGGGAACGCCTTTGCGGTGTGGCAGCAGAACGACGGCGTGAGCTGGAGCGCCTGGGCCAACCGGTTCGTGCCGGGCAGTGGTTGGGGTTCGGCCGGCGCGCTCGAGACGCGCGACGACGGGATTGCGAATTGGGAGAAGGTCGCGGCCACGCCCTCGGGCGGGGCCGTCGCCGTTTGGTGGTGGGACAATGGGTCGGCAATCGACGTCCAATCCAGCGTGTATACCGCAGGGTCAGGTTGGGGCCCGGTTGCAACGGTCGATCGGGGCGACGGTGCGGCGGTCTTCCCGGAGGTCGCGGTGGGCGGGGACGGGACTGCGTATATCGTCTGGCAGGGCGAGGGGGCGGCCGGCTACGACATTTTCGCCGCCATGCGGCCCGCGGGCGGCAACTGGACACAGCCGATGATCCTGGACAGAGACTTCGAGTCCGGGGGATCGCGGCCCAGCATCGGCGCCGGAGCAGGCGCCGGGGGCGCGGTGGCCTCTTGGCACCAGCTGAATATCACGGGCGTTCCAAGTGTTTGGGCGGCGGCCTTCAAGGCGCCGGATGCCTCTGCACCCGCGCTCTCCTTGAGCGCGCCCGCGGAGGGCGCCTCGTTTGGCACCCCCATGGTGCGGGTGGCAGGCACGACGGAGCCGGGCTCGTCCGTCTCGGTGGACGGCGACGCCGCGGCCGTCTCTGCGCAGGGCGCGTTCTCGCTCACCGTCTCGATCGGGCCGGGCTCGAACCGCGTGACGGTCACGGCAGTGGACGCCGCGGGCAACTCGGCAACGGCCTGGGTAAACGTTACGTACGCGGACCCGGTGCCGGCGCTGCAGGCCGCGCTTGCGGCGGCGCAGGCCTTGGCCAACCTGACGGCCGGGCAACTCGCAAATGTCCAGATCCAGCTCACGCAGGCGGCGGCCGACGCGGCCTCGGCGCGAGCCTCCGCAAACGCCACCGCCGCGCAGCTTGTCACGGCGCAATCAGCGCTCGCGACGACGCAGGGGCAGCTTGCTTCAACCCAAACGACGTTCAACCAGACGCGAGCCTCCTCCGCGCCGAGCGCGGACACGACGGTTCCGCTTCTTGTGGCCCTCGCCGCGATGGCCCTCGGCGCGGGCGGCCTCGTGGTGGGGATGCGCTCCGCGGCGGCCGTCTCGCGGGTCGGGACCAGCGCCTCCAAGCCGCCCGAAGAGCGCAAGCCGCCGGCCTGACGGAAGGCGCGCCGGTTGGAGGCCTTGGGGCCTCGGAGGGCCTCGCGGCTCGGCAGCCCAATGGAGGGCGACGGGCAGGTTCGCCCGTTCAGGCCCCCGCGTCCCAACTCGGCCAAGGATTTTCAAACGGAACCTATAAGCGCCGTGCCCCTCCGTTGCCCCCGCAGGTATGGTAATGCTTTCGAAGGCGCCGAGTCACGTCCAATTTGCAAGGCCAAACGAGCGCGTGGGCCAGTGGCAGGCACCCGCGCGAACCGCATTGTGCCTCATGATCGCCGCCTCGTCCTTTGCGGGGCTAATGGGGCCGGCAACCGCCGCGCCGGCCAGCGGCTGGGCGCCACCGGTCTTGGTTTCGCCCGACCTTGGGGGCACGGGATTCTACGCGCGCCTGGCGGCGGACGGGGGCGGCAATGTCACGGCCATCTGGCCGCAGGTGGGCGGCGGACTCTACAGCATCCGCGCAAATCGGTATGTCCCGGGCGAGGGATGGGGGTTGCCCACCTTTGTGGACAACAACGCTTTCTACGACGCAGTCCAGCCCACGATCGCGGCGGGCGCGGACGGCAACGCAACGGCGGTCTGGGCCGAATCCGACGGCGCCGTCCTCAGCATTTGGGCAAGCCACTTCGATCGTTCGACGGGTTGGGGCAAGCCCGTGCTCCTCGAGAGCGACAACACGGGAGACGCCCGGGACTCGAGCGTCGCGATGGATGGGGCGGGCCACGCGGTGTCCGTCTGGAGGCAGTGGACGGGTGCGCGGTACGACGGGTTTGCCAACTACTACAGCCCGGGGCTTGGCTGGGGGACGGCGAGGCTGTTCGAGCAGCAAGATGCAGGATGGGTGCAGGAACCCCACGTCGCGATGGACTCCCAGGGCAACGCCGTGGTCGTTTGGTCCGCCTCCAATGGGACCGTCTCGAGCATCTGGGCCAACCGGTTCGTTTCCGGGACCGGATGGCTCACCGAACAGATCATCGACGGTGACGATGGCGCCGACGCCCTCGACCCGAGCGTTTCGATGGACAGCGCGGGCAATGCGTTTGCGACTTGGCCCCAGTCCATCAGCGGCTCGAGCCACGCGATGGCAAGCCGCGAATCGGCTGCGGGCGTATGGAGCGTGCCCGTTGCGGTGGACACGAACACCCTGTACGGGGTCTCCGCGCCCCGCGTGAGCGCGAACGGCGCAGGGGAGGCGGTTGCGACTTGGGTGCAGGGCGCGGCCGTAGGCGACGAGGTCTGGGCCGCCCGGTACGTGCCCGGCAGCGGATGGGGCGTGGCGCTCAAGGTCGAGCATGACGAAAGCGGCACTTCGCAGAACCCCGCGGTGGCGCTCGACGCGGCAGGTGAGGCCACGATCATTTGGGATTACAACGACGGGTACCGCTACAGCGCGGTGGCGGCCCGAGGCACGGCCCAGGGCGGTTGGGGCGTCCCGATGCTCCTGGAGAGCGACGGCGCGGGCGATGTGACCGCTGCGGCCGTTGTGGCGCTCGGGTCGGGAGGAGCCTTGGCCGCCTGGGACGAGCAGATCGAGTCGAACCACCGCGAGTGGAGCGTGCTCTACACGGCGCCGGATGTGACGCCGCCTGCCCTTACGGTGACCTCGCCAGCCGACGGCGCTCTTGCGAACGTGTCGACCGTCTGGGTCTCGGGGGTCTCGGAGGTTGGCGCGACCGTCTCGGTGAACGGCTTGGCGGCCGCCGTGGGCAAGGGCGGGGCGTTTGCCGTCGAAGTCGCGCTGGCGCCAGGAGGCAATTCGCTCACGGTCGTGGCCAGCGACGCCTCGGGCAATTCGGCCACGCTCACGCGCGCCGTCACCTTCCTCGACCCCGTGGGTCCGGCGCTCGCGGCCGCTGAGGCCAATGCCAGCGCGGCAAAGGCCAGTGCGGCGGCTGCCGAGGCCAATGCGACCGACGCGGCCGGGCATTTCGCCGCGGCGCAGGCGGCCCTTGAACGGGCGCAGCGCGAGATTGACGAGGGCGTGAACTTCACGGCCGAGCGCAACCTCACGATCGCGAGCCTCAGCACCGAGCTTGCACTGACGAGGGCGCAGCTCAATGAAACGCGCACGCAGGTGGCTTCAAGCGCAGCGCCCAAGGCCGACAGCCTGCCGCTGATCCTCGCGCTCGTGGGTGTGGCGCTCGGCGGTGCGGCGCTTGCGATGTCATTCATGCGGCCTGCCGGCGGCGGTTCAGGCGGTGGAGGCGGAGGCTCCGAGGGCGGGCGGCTCGCGGTGTCGCCGGGCGGCGCGCTCACACGGGTCGAACCCCCGAAGGACGCCGGGGGTACACCGGAGTTCCAAGGCGGGCGCATACCGTAGGCGCCCCAAGCCGGGACCTCGAGGTGGAGGTCACAACGCCCCGGGCCCTTACAGTTGGGGCGGTGAGTAGATGGCGACCGCCTGGGCATTCGTTAGCCCAAGGCCAGGCAGGTTGCTCCATGTTCTGCGAGAAATGCGGCGCGCCAAGAAAGGGCGGGACGGCCTTCTGCGAGCGCTGCGGGGCGCCGGCCCGGCTGCCTGCGCCGCAAGCGCCCGCCGTGGCCCCGGTGCAGAGGGCGCCCCCCACGGCTGCGCCCGCACCCTACGTGCCCGGCTTCCCGCCGCCCGTCCTTGGCCCGCCCTCGGGCGCCGCCGCGGCCGGCAAGAAGCGGATGATCGCCCTTGTGGCCGTGCTCGCCGTCGTCGGCGCGGGAGCCGGCGCCATCGTGCTCATGGGCGGGCTCGGCGGCTCCGGGCAGTGCGTCTTCCAGCAGACGGACTTCAGCGGGCACACGACCACGAGCCGCTACGACGGCTACACGCAAGGCGAGTGCGACCAATACTGCGCGGACCACCCGGGCCACCCCTGCTGGTGGGAAGAGTACTGAGGCGCCGGTCATTCCTCCGCGCTCTTGTCCGCTTCGGAAGCCTCGGGGTGGTCGACCGCGAGCCCGGCGGGCCTTAGCAGCTGACCGGGCGGGCGTGCCGGCCGGATCTCGCCATCGCCCATGATCTCATCGCCCCGCAGAAAGACCGCGACGGGGAACACGGCGAAGAGCCCCCCGAAGGGCGACCACCCGCACTTCGAGTGGAGCGACTCCGGGCGGACGCGCTTGACATCGCGCGGGTCGAACACGGCGAAGTCGGCGTCGAAGCCCTCGGCGATCTTGCCCTTGGGCAGGCCGTAGCGCTCGGCCGGGAGCCGGCAGCAGGCGTCCACGACGCGCTGCATGTCGAGCTGGCGGTAGAAGCCAAGGGCCATCATGAGAGGGAGCAGCGTCTCGACGCCCGGGACGCCTGCGGGGGCCTGGTCGAAGTTCGCGGCCTTCTCTTCGACCGTGTGGGGCG
>JBGPNV010000099.1:0-8450 GCA_041487695.1 Thermoplasmata archaeon
CCTTAGACCGTGGAAGCCGGTTCGAATCCGGCTGAGCCCACCCTTGGCCCCGCGCCACTACATCCCCTGCTCTTCGAGGCAGCAGTTCGTCACGACCACGGTGCCGTCGTCGGCCACCTCGACCTCGATCGAGGTCTCCGTGAGGTTCCTCACCTTCGCCTTCCCGATGGATTCGGTCGCCTTCGACTTCACGCGTGTTGGTTTGGTTTCGGTCATGCCCCTCACGACCCGTACTGCTTCGGGATGTCGCGCGGCGCCTGGGCTTTCTTTGGCGCCGGGGCGCCTGCAAGCTCCTCGGGCGAAGCGGCACGCGCCTCCTCTTCGACCTTTGCGACCCAACCCTGGATCCGCTCACCGAAGTCCTTCGAGAACTTGCGCCTGAAGGCGTTGGCAAAATACCGGCGCGCGCCGCGCACGAGGATCTCCATCGACACGTTGAGTTGCGTCCCCTCGGGTGTCTCCTCGAGGGCAAACTCCGTCCGGTGGTACCACGCGCCCGCCTCCTCCTCGACGCGCCACCTTGATGGCGGGTACTTGCGCAGGACCGCCTTCGACGCGTAGGGGCGACCCGCGAGGCGCCCGACGTCTTTCGTCGTGTTCTGGAACTTCCAGGTCTCCACGACCTCGCGGGACTCGAGGCCCTTCGTATAGGCGCCGTCCTCGCTCGTGGGGCTGGTCATCCACGCGTAGACAAACTTAAGAGGGGCCTTCACCGCAAACGAGGTATTCCAGTGCATGCGGGGCCTTCCAGACGCGGGCAGGCCGCGAGCCTAATCAAAACTTTGGGTGGAGCACTTTGGCGAGGCGGGGGCTGGGGCTGGGGCTGCTTGCCCCAGGCGGTCCCCCGCCTGGGGAACCTACGGCCCCTCACGAGTCCTTTTCGAAGTCGATGATCACCGCAAAGGTGAGCGGGTAGATCGGGTGCAGGTTGCTCGTCTTCAGTTCGACCTTGTAGGTGTCCCGGATCTGCAACATCTTGGCCGTCACACGAGCCAGCTCTGCGCCGCCGCTGTCCTTCATCTGGTACTTGCGCCGGATCAGGTTGCCCTTCGTGGAGATCATGGGCTTGCCCGTCGGGTCAAGCAGCGAGGCCTTGAGCCCGCCGATGAAGCTCCGCTTCACGTTGATCGCGGCGACCACGCGGCCGTCCGAGAGCGTCACCTGGTAAGCCGTTTTGAAGGCGCCCGAGCCCTTCGCGATCTGGCCCACCTCGCGGTCGTCCGGGGTGAGGATGCGGTAGGAGCGCTTCATGTAGCGTTTCGCGAGCCTGCCTGCGACCGCGCCGACGAGCGCGGTGCCGACCGCCTGGCCGCTGTCCTGCTTGATCTTGAAAAGGGCATTCTTGTTCTCGTCGAGCACGTCGTACGTGGCCCCGATTGCGAGCGCG
This sequence comes from Thermoplasmata archaeon, assembly GCA_041487695.1. GTDB lineage: Archaea > Thermoplasmatota > DTKX01 > DTKX01 > DATEUP01 > DATEUP01. The sequence continues at coordinate 1,388 of JBGPNV010000099.1, forward strand.
CGTTGGCGCAGCAAGAAATTCGTTCGTCCGGCAAGCGGCAGGTCTTCCATTCTAGCGGTTCCCATGGCCATGGTTGATGTCCCCAGGGCGGATGGAGGCAGGCCCACGATAAACGTGCCGCTCCCTCCTTGCCCCATGACGGGGTCATTTGGGTGGCGGACGGGGACGGGCTTCAGGGCCCGCCAAGGCCCGGGGCGCCGAGGCCGCGCTGCGTGCGCGCGAAGAGCTGGACCGCCTCACCTTCGTGCCTCGCCTCAACATGGCCGGTTTGCGCGAGCGTCCTCACCGACCTCTCCACCTGGTGGGAGGTCTTGCCAAGGATCTCCGCGACCTCGCGCTCCGTGATGCCCGGGCGCGCCTCGATTGCGGCGAGGATTTCCCGGTCGTCGGCGGCAAGCGCGTAGGCGTCGGCGTCGATTTTGACTTTGGTGGCCGTGAACCGGAGGTACATCCCGTCGCGGGCGGCCCGGACGAGGCCGGCCTTCTCGAGCGCGTGGAGGTGGTAGGCGCACACGCCGCGGGCGACCCCCGCCTTGCGCTGGAGCTCGGAGAGGTGGATCCCGGGCTCATACTCGATGATCTGGTAGATTCGGCCGCGCACGAAGTGCGTGAGGAGCTTCTCGCGCGACTGCCGGTCGATGATCGCGCCGATGAGGCCGGCAAAGAGGAAGTAGAGCCCGATTTCCGTGCCTCCGAGGACGAGGCCGGCCGCGCCAGCCCCAAGGACGGAGAAGTAGAGGAGCCAGGGCGTCGCGCGCTGCGGGAGCGCGGCCGCGGGCCTTGCGTGGACGCTCACCGTCGCGGAGGCCGACGAGCCACCCTGCGGCGAGGTCGCCGTGAGCGTGACGGTGTGGTCGCCGGGGTCGAGGACGGCTCCCTCAAGGGTCGGCCCGATGGCCACGAGCCCTCCGTCCACGCTCCACTCGAGCGAGGTGGCCTCCGGCAGGGGGATAGCACCCTCCCATGCGAGCGCGACGGGCTCGCCTTCCTCGAACTCGAAGTCGCCTGTGAGGGCGACGAGGCGGTCGATCAACGGCGGCGCTGCGGCGGCGGCGGCCGTGATGGTGAAGGTGAAAGGCTCGGGGGAAAGGCCCGCGTCGTCGGCCCAGACAGTGGCCGCGTACACGCCCGCCACACCGCTCAAGGGCAGGAAGAAGCGCCAGTACGTGTGCTCCTCGTTCAAGGGCGCGGCCTCCGCGGGTGCGCCGGGGTCGCGGGGGTCTGCAAGGTACAGGTGGCCCAGCCGTCGGGCGGAACTTAGTTCGACGTAAAGGCCTCGGACGCCGGCAGGCCCAACCAAGGCGCCAGTCGCGCTGACCTCGGGGTTTTCGGGGACGACGAGGGCAAGCCCGGCGGGCCCTGAGGCGTCGTAAAGCGTGAGCGTGACTGCCGCTTGGGCGCCTTTCAAGTGCGTGTCGGCGGCCGCAAGGACGAGGCGCGCTGCGCCCGGCGTTGCCGTGGCGTCAGCGGCCACGGTCACGGTGTAGTGCTCCGCGTCCGTGCGCTCGAGCGAGACGACCCGCACGCCCGGCGGGAGGGCGCCCGGGTAGACGGTGACGGCGTCGCCGTCGGGGTCGCCGACCGCAAGCGAGAAGGAAACCGCGCCGCCGAGGGGTAGTGTCTCGACGGCGCGGGGAAGCGTGAGGACGGGCGGCAGATTCGCCGGCGGGGAGGCGGTGACCGAGAGGCGCAGGGGCGCCGCGTCCGAGGCCTCGCCGTCGCGGTCGTGGGCGGTGACGAGGACGACGGCCTCGCCCACGAAGGGGGCGCTCCAGGAAAGCGTGAGGGCGCCAGGCCCGTAGCTTGCGGAGAGGGAGGAGGCCGCTGCGCCTTCGACCGCCAGCGAGAAGGTGAGGGAGGCTGCGCCCGCGTCATCTTTGAAGAACCGCGCGAAGTCGATCGAGAGCGGGCCCGGCTCGCCCTGCCCCACGACCACCGTGGGCAGGGGCGCGGCAAGCGCAGGGTGCGTAACGCAACGGTTGACCGTGACGGGGCGCACAAGCGTGCGGACATTGCCCGCGCCGTCGCGCGCGACCACGGTGACCGCCGAGGGTTGGAGGCAGGCCCCGTCGGCCGAAGGCAGCGTGAGGTCGCGCACCTCGAAGGACCCGTCGAAGATGTTAGCCTCGACGACCCGCCCATTCACGAAGACCTGGGCGCCGCGCTCCGCTTGCCCGAGGACGAGCGCGCGGTCCGTGGGGAGCGCCGCGCCGTCGGCCGGCTGGAAAACCTCCAAGAACGGCGGCTGGCTGTCGCGCGTAACGAGGAAGCCGAGGTCGGTCCGGAGGTTGCCTGGCGCAAGGGCCGTGAGGCGAACGACATTCAAGCCCTCGGCAAGCGGCACGGCTGCCGAAAAGGTTCCGGAGGTCGAGACCGTCACCGGCGCGCCGTTCGCCTCCAAGAGGGCTGCCGGGTTCGTGAGCGTGCCTTTCACCTGGATCGACGGAGCGTTCGTCAAGAGCCCGTCCTCCGATGGCGTAGTGACGGCAATCGCGCCGGCGGGCCCCGAGGCGACCATCGCGGCGTCAGCCGCCGCGGCCACAAGGAACAGCAGGGCGAGAGCGCCAAGGCTGAGGAGAGCAAGGCGTCTCCATCCGGCGTTTGCGGGGCTCGACAGGGCTCCCCCTCCTTGCCAGCCGTCTTGCTGGCTCACCGTGTTTCGTCCTTTGACGTATAAAACGGATTTGGCGCGGCGCGTCCGATCCCGCCAGGGTGGCAAGGCGGCCGGGGCTCAGTCTTCGGGCAGAGGCTTCTTGGCCGGGGGCTTGGGTGGAGCCTTCGCCGGCGCCTTCGGCGCGGCCTTGGGGGGCGGCGCGGGCGCCTCGTCGGCCTCCTCGAATTCCGTGACCTCCTCGAACGCCGGGGGCTCCTCGGGCTCCGGGGGGGCCGGCGCCGACTTCATCGCGTGTTCGAACTCCCCAGCGAGGTCCTCGCTTGGCGCTTCCTCGAACTCCGTGACTTCCTCGAAGGCGGGCACTTCATCCTCGTCGCCCTCCGGCAGCGGCTTCTTGGCCGCGGGCGTGGCAGGAGCGGGCGGTGGGGGAGGCGGTGCCTTGGCTGGCGCCGCGGGCTTTGCCGGTGCGGCCGCCTTGGCAGGCTTCGCCGGCTTCTGCGGCGGCGCGGGTTCGGGCTCCTCTTCGGGCTCCGCTTCCTCCGCAACGGGCGCTTCTTCGAATTCCACGGCCTCCTCGGCTTGCGTGAACGCCGGCTCTGGCTTTTCCTCCTCGGGCTCCGGCGCCTTCCTCACCGGCGCGGCCGGGGCCGCGGCCGTCGGGGGGGCCGCCTTTGGCGCCTCTTTGTCGACGGCCGCCTCTGCCTGCGCAATCTCGTCAGCGACACCCTCTTCGGGCGAAAGGTACTGCAGGACCTCCTTGCACTTCCCCGCATACTCGCTCTTGGGGCCAAGCTGCAGCGCGCGGCGGAACGCCGGCAGCGCCTCCGAGGGGCGGTCGAGCCTGTCCAAGATCACGCCCCGGTTGAAGTGCACGACGCCGTTCGTCTCGTTGATCTCGACGGCCTTGTCGAAGCACTGGAGCGCCTCGTCGTACTTCTCCATCTTGTAGAGCGCGAACCCCACGTTCGACCAGGCCTTGTCGTTGGCGATGTTGAGCTCGATCGCCTTGTTGTAGGCCGTGATCGCGCCCTCGACGTCCCCCACGCGCCGCAGCGCGAGCCCCTTGTTGAACCAGGCCTTGTCGTTGTTCGGGTTGTGTTCGAGCGCCTTCTCGAAGCACTGGATCGCGTTGTCAAAGCGCCCGAGTTGGTAGAGCGCAAATCCCGTGTTCACCCACGCCTTGTCGTTCTCGACCTTGAGCTCGAGGGCCTTGTTGTAGCAGAGGATCGCCTCTTCGAGTTCGCCGAGTTGGCGCAGCGCGAGCCCCTTATTGTACCAGGCCCGGTCGTCCTTCGGGCGGATCCGGATCACATTGTCGTACGCGTCGGCCGCTTCGTCCCACTTGCCGGTCTGCCATGCGCGCTCGCCGCGCTGGTACCAGCCCTTGATGTCCATTTGTTCCATGGGGAAGCGACTCCGGGAAGTCGGTGCGACCGATATTAACCCTTGCGATGCGGGAGCCGCGCCGCATCTGGACGAGCGCGATTTCGAGGGCCGAGAGGCTCACCTTGGCTCAAGCGGCGGGGGGCTTTGCGCCGGGCCCAGCCGACGGGATTTCGACCCGGAAAACTGTGCCCTGGCGCCCGTCAGGGCGGTCGAGCACCTGGATCCGCCCGCCGGACAGCTCCACGATCGCCGCAGTGATCGAGAGGCCGAGGCCGTGGCTCCCGGCCGACCGCTCCAACGAGAGGCGTTCAAATTTGCGGAAAAGGCGGGCGCGGGCCTCCTTCGGGATGCCCGGCCCCGTGTCGGCCACTTCGAGGCGGACGAACCCCTCGGGCGCAGAGAGCGAGACGGTGATCTCACCGCCCTGCGGCGTGTACTTGATCGCGTTCGACACGAGGTTTGAGATGACCGACTCAAACCCGGGGACCAGAGGCACCCGCAGGCCCTCCGGGCGCTCGACTTTTACCGGGATCATTTTGGCCTGCGCGAGCGGCCGCAGGACGGCGACCACCTCGTCGACCATTTTTGAGAGGTCCGTGCCCTCCTTCGGCGCCTGGCCAGCCGCCCCCATCGTAATCCGCGAGATCGCGCGAGCGTTGCTCATGATTTCGCGCATGAGGGCGGTGGCTTCGCCGGCCTTCCCGAGGTTTGCCTTGACGGCGGCGCGGTCCGCGTCGGAGAGCGGGCCCCCCAGGCGCAGCTGTGCAAGCTCAAGGTAGCCGCTTACCACCGCAATCGGCGCCTTGAGGTCGTGTCCCATTACGCGGATGACGAGGTCTTGCAAGTCCCTTGCGCGTTGGCTCGCTTCCTCACCCGCCTTTTCCGTCGTGATGTCCCAGACGCGGACAACCGCGCCGTCGGCCCTGCCCGCCGAGCCCTCGCTGCGCAGCGGGTCCATGATGACGCGGCACGGGACCGAGCCCGGTCCCACGACCCCCACATCGTCGACGATTCGCGCCGAGCCGGCCATGATTGCGTCGCCCATGTGCCGCGACACGCGCGACCAGGTCTGCGGGTCCTTGAACGCGGGGGCAAGTGCCTGCTCGAAGAGCCGGCCCACGTCGGAGGAGTGCAGGCCAAGCAATGTGGAAGCCGCTTCGTTGACCATGACTATGGTCGTGTCCGCGTCGATGATGACGAGGGCGTCGCGGCTTGAGTCCATAACACGCCGCAGCGAGGCTTGGAGCGGGATGGGGAAACCGCCACGGGCGAGGGCCCCTGCCAGCCCGAGGATGAAGATTCCGAACAGCACGAGCGCGTGGTCGTTGTTCGAGGTCACCGTCCCGGAGGGCGGCCAAAGGAGCCCAAAGGCAATGGCTGGCACGCTCGACAGGGCGAGGATGCGCCCGGCCTTGCGCTCCTTGTCGGTGCGCCCGCGAAGGCCGAGGTACGCGAACCACATCACCACGGGGACGAGGGCGATGCGCAGTGGGGCTCGAAGGCCCACGTCCAAGGCCGTGGACGCGACTGCGAGCTCGCCTCCAGGAAAACCCGGAGGGGCCGGGACGATTCGAAGGGGCTCCGCGAGCACGTTTACGAGGGCGAGGCCGTAGGCCGCAAAAATGGTCATACGAGCCCAGGCGGCTTCCACCCGCCGCGGGTAGACGAGGCCGAAGTGCAAAGCCCCGGCGACGCCAAGCGCGAACCCCGAGCCTCCCGAAAGCTCGAGCTTGAGCGCGAGGTCAGGCGCGCCGGCGGCGAGCGCTATGCCCGCGGCGAGCGTGAGACCGGCGAGCACGCTGACGCCGCCGCAGAGCACGAGGAACGGGACCCAAATGGGCGTGCGCAGGAAGCGCTCTCCAAGGCCGACGAGGAGCGCGAAGGTCCCCATCAGCACCGCGACGTTGACCCAGAGCGGCAGCGCCGAGCCCTCGACCGCCACGGCAGGCGCATCCCGGGGCGGCTTAGATGAACGCTTGCCCGGCGGGGCGGCCGCGGGCGGGCGGCTTCTTGTCTCGACGGGGACACGATCGCTAGACCGCGGAGATGACGCCAAGTACGGCCCGGCCGGGGGGCGACGGCGCGCCGAGCGGTCAGGCCGCCCGTTGTCCTTTGGGGTCGCGGGCTTGCGCCCGTGACCGTGATTCTACCCGATACACATAGATAGACCAGAGGATCACCCTGATCGAACTGATGGGAGCCGCGAACCCGTTCATCTTCAAATGCGCGCGTTGCGGGCACACATGGATCGCGCGGCGTGTCGACGCGCAAGGTCAGCCCGTGCCTCCGAAGTCTTGCCCAAGTCCGGAATGCCACAGCCCATATTGGCGGAAGCCCCGCATGTCGAAGAAGGACCGCGCGGCGCTCACGCGCAAGAAGACGCAGGCCTATTGGAAAGAGCGGCGCGACGAGTAAACGTGAGGCCACCGCCGGCGGCTGCGGAAGACGTCATGCCTCAGTGCCGCGCCACCGTCTCGCGGCCCGCCCATGAATGTGGGGGTCAATCTCCCACTTGCTGACGAAGTGAAGCCAGGACGGAGCGCTCCCAAAAGTCCAACCACAGACTCGGAGGACGAATCCATGCGGCGCTTCAATGGGGCCACGGTCTTGCGACCGTGGAGATGCGCCTGGATGTGCGAGGACTGCTGGTATCGGCGGCTTGCTTCAATGGGGCCACGGTCTTGCGACCGTGGAGATGTCCAGTAGAGCGCACTACCCGACACGAACACCGACAGCTTCAATGGGGCCACGGTCTTGCGACCGTGGAGATACAAGGTGCGGACCGCGATCACCCCGAAGCGGATTGCGCTTCAATGGGGCCACGGTCTTGCGACCGTGGAGATGCGCCGGGATCGACCTGCGCGAACGACACCTGAACCGCTTCAATGGGGCCACGGTCTTGCGACCGTGGAGATTTCGCCGACGGACCGCGCCGAGCCCTTCCGGGCGAAGCTTCAATGGGGCCACGGTCTTGCGACCGTGGAGATGCGATCTCCATACATCGCTTGTAGCTTCCCCGGAATTGCTTCAATGGGGCCACGGTCTTGCGACCGTGGAGATACG
>JBGPNV010000100.1:0-8445 GCA_041487695.1 Thermoplasmata archaeon
CTGCGGCTTAGCCTGACGCCACTCCCGCAGTTCGCGTTTGGGTGGTACAATGTGCCACTCGCGCCAAGGGCGCCCCTACCGACAGTGCGATCAATTGCGAATGCCATCGACGATAGTTTCTCTCATAGCTGTTGCCATTCTGGCTGCTCCCGCGCCAGCGATGGCGAGGGATCTTTGGTCGTTCCACGGGACGGTCGTGGATTTCACGGTGGAGAACGCAACGGACAATGACCCCGCCTTCCCTCTGGGCGCGACATTCGGGTTCGAGGTGTTGGGGCCCGCGGGGACATCCGTGTTTGAAGGGGACCGCCTCTCCTTCTCGCCCCCGTCCCCCGGCATGTACCTCGTAAGGGGAATGGCAACGGACGCGGCAGGCAACCGAGGCGTCTCCTCGCTTCGCCTGCGCGTCCGCGACCTCACGCCACCGGCCCTCGAGGTCGCGCCCTCCAAGACCGTGCGAGCGGGCGCCCTCCTCGAGATTTCCCCCCTCGCCCTTTCGGACAACGACCCGGCGTTCGACACGACCGGCAGCGTCACGTGGAGCTTCGCCGTCGGCGACAACTGCCGCGTCCCCGTGACCATCTACGGGCGCCAACTCGTTTACAGGTTCGAGACGCCGGGCTCGTATGCGGTCACCGTGAACGCGACAGACGCCTCGGGCCATTCCACCTTGAAGACGGTCACCGTGCTCGTGGAGGGCGCGAGCGGCGGGCCCGCGGGCGCCCTGGACAGGCCGCTCGTCCTCGCAGTTTCCGCAGCGGCAGCCGCCCTCTCTGTGCTCGCGTTCACCTGGCGGCGCCGGCGCCGAGGGGAGGCCGCCCCGTGAGGGCGCTTGCGGTGGCCGGCGTGCTGGCGCTCCTTTGCGCCTCCGTGCTTGCAGCGGGCCCGCGCGAGGCGGCGGCGCACACGCAGGCCGCGGACCTTGGCGACCTGCCCGTCCTCGAGTACGCGCCCGAGGTCTCCGTGCTCGTGCCCGGACAGGCGGTCGTAAAGACCCTCAACACCACGATGGGCGGGCGGATCGCCTGGTGGACCGTCATCGTCTGCCACTGCGAGCAGTTCCGCGTCCGCTTTTCGATCGAGGGCCCGCCAGGGTCCTACGGCGAGGAGTTCCTCATCACCCCGCCGACCTACCACCACTACGCGATGTACTGGATCCACTGGGACAACCAGACGACGCTCACTTGGCAGAACATGGGAAACAAGAGCGTCGTCATCGAGGCCCGGGCGGGCGTTTGGGTGGACACGCCGGCAGGGGTGGGGGCACCCGCGGAAGGTGGTCCTGCCGCTTTCGACCTCGCGGCCTTGGGGACGGGCCTTGGAGCTCTCGCCGCCGCGTCCTTCTGGGCGTGGCGGGTCCCGCAGCGCGCCGGCTCCGGGTCGGCCCGCAGAGGGGGGGCCTCGGCGCGGCCGCCGCAGAGCCCGGGCGCGCTCCTCGCATTCGGGCTCGCGATGGCCCTCGTGGCTTCAGGGCTCGCCCCGCTTTCCAGCGGGCCCTCGTTGGGCGAGGACCGCCCACCGGCCCCCTCCTCCCGGGCCGCCCCGCCGCCCGAAGCCAACCTCACGGTCGTGAAGGTCCAGGCGCCTTTGGCCGCCTCGACGGTGAACGACACGCTTACAATCCACGGGATTGCCTACGTCAACGAGTCGGAAGCGCTGCGCCTTGGCATGCCCATGACGGTTGACGCCGTGTTCATGTCTTTCAACTTCGGGCCGTTCGAGCCGGCGGTCGGGGTCGCGCAATGGAACTTCACGTGGAACACGACGCCCTTCGAGAACGGTTGGGTCTGGGTCGGCGCGGCCGCGCTCGATTCCATGGGCAACTACTCCTACGACTGGATCAAGGTCTTCGTCTCGAACGGGGCGCACCCGGTCGTGAACGCTTCCGCCCCGTTGACGAGGGGCTTCGCGCCCTTCTCCCCGTCGTTCGCGGGAAGCGCGACGGACGCCGACGGCACGGTCGTCCTTCTCCGGTGGCAATTCGGGGACGGCGCGAGCGCGGAAGGGCCGAGCGTCAACCACACCTTCCTCGCGCCGGGCCGCTACAAAGTCACCCTCACGGCGGTCGACAACCGGGGCACGCAAGGGCGCGCCTTCCTGAACGTCACGGTGCTCGACCCAGCGGGGCGGCCGCAGTGCACGCCGCGCGCCGTGATCCAGCAGGGACCCGAGGCCCTCACGGTAGCATTTTCGGGCGACGCCTTCGACGACGGTTCCGTGGTCGCGGCGACGTGGGAATTTGGCGATGGCTCGACGGCGACGGGGTTCAACGTCACGCACACGTACACGGACGCGGGGAACCGCACCGTGACCATGACGGTCCGCGACGACGAGGGGAACGTCGGCTCGAGCGTGATCTTGATCACCGTGCCGGAACCCCTGCGCGTGCGGACGGATTTCCCCAACCTGCGCGGGTCGGCCGAGCCGCCGGACTTCCGCGGGCTCCTTGAAGTCTACACGGGCCTGCCTTCGGGCAAACGTGTCGCCGCGATCCTCCCGCCGCTAAGGGCCGGAGACCTGATCGAATGGCGCTTCGTGGCGTGCGCCTGCGCAGGGCTCCAGAACCTCTCCTTCTGGGTCGAGGCGCCCTCGGGCGAGCGGCTCCTGTCGGTCGCGGTAGAGAGCGCCGGCGCACTCGTGGTCGCGTGGAACGCGCTTAACGTGACCGCCTCGGGCGTCTACCAGCTCGTTTGGGAAAACAGCGGACCCGGGGACGCGGAGGTCGGCTACACCGTGCGCACGACGGCCCGGCAGGGGTCGGAGGCCGCTCCCGGATCGGCTGGAGGTACTATTGCGGCCGCGGCAGCGGCTTGGGCGGCGGCGGCTGCGGTGGTGGGGCTGGGCGTCGTGCGAAGGCGGACGCGCCCTGCGCGAAGCCCAAACAAAGGGCGGGGGGAGTGACCGTGGCCCGCCTCTTGCAGCTAGTCGCCAAGTCGGCCCGCGCGCGTTGGCACAATTTGCTCCTCACTGCCTGCGTCCTTGCGCTTGCGACCGCTTCCACCTCGGCGCTCCTCGGGCTTGCTGTGGGCTCTTCCGAGCTTTCGGGCCGCGCTTCGCTCGCGTTTGGCCCGAACCTTGTCGTGGAACCCAAACTGGCCGACGGCGGCGCAGGCGCGGGCGGTCTGCTCGACCTCGGGGCAGCAGCCGCGACGACGCTCCCGGAAAGCGCCTTGACGCGCCTCTCCACGATCCGGCACGCGGGGCGGCTCACGGCGGTCGAGCCCGTGCTTGAGGGCGCCGTTTCAAGCGCCGCGGCGATGGCGGGTCATGCGATGCCGGCCGTCGTCCCCGTCGTTGGCGTCTGGTTCACGGACAACAGCCAGGCGATCGGGCTCCCGGGCGCCGCAACGATCGCGGAGCGCGTGTTCACGTGGTGGCACGTCGAAGGTGCCTGGCCCGGCTCCCTGCAGGGGGGCGCGCAGGCACTTGTCGGCAGGCGCGCGGCGGAGGCGCTCATGGTTTCGGTGGGCAGCACGCTCTCGCTTGAGGCGGCCGACGGCCGGACGGCGGTGACCTTTGTCGTTTCGGGCCTGCTTACCTCTGGCGATGCGGAAGAGGACCGCGTGATCATCGACCTCTCCGCGGCCCAGGCGGTCCTTGGCCAGCCGGGGCGCCTGTCGCGAGTGCTGGTGGCGGCCGCTGTTGTCCCGGACGACGACCTTGCGCGGATGGAACCGGACACGATGTCCGACCGCGAATACGAGCAGTGGTATTGCACCCCCTACCTCGGCGCGGTCGCGCGCCAGTTGAGCGAGGCGGTTTCTGGGTCGGAGGCGCGCCCCGTGCGGCAGGTTGCGGCGGTGAACGCGGAGGTGCACGCGCGCCTGAGCGCGTTTGCGCTCGCGATGGTCGTCGTAGTCGGTGCGGCCTCGGCGGCGGCCGTGGGCGCCGCGACGGCGGCGCGCCAGCTCGACCGCGCGCGCGACTTCGCGCTCTTCGAGGCGCTCGGGGCGACCCGCGCGTTCGCCTCGCGCCTCACGCTTACCGAAAACCTCCTCGCCGCGGGAGCCGGAGGCGCCGCAGGCGTCGTGCTGGGACTCGCTCTTGGCGCTTCCGTGACCCAGCTCGCTTTCGGCGTCGCGCTGCCGCCTTCGCCCCTCGCCCTCGCCGCCGCCGTCCTCCTTGCGGTCGCTTGCGCGGGCGGAGGCACCCGCGTCGCTCTCCACCTCCTGTCCCGCCGTTCGCTCTCCTCCGTCCTCGGGGGGTCGTGAAGCCATGGGGGTCGGCCGCCTCTACCTTGGCAGGCGCCTCGTGCGCGGGCGGCGGTTCGGCGGGCTGCTCGCTCTCGCATTCGCGGTGTGTGCACTGCCCCTCGCGCCGCTCTTCGACCTGCCGCCCGCGGTCGAGGCGTCGCTCGATGCGGAAGTGCAGGCGCTTGGGCCCGCGGTTTCTATCCATGCCCGCAATGGCGCGCTCGCGGCGCCCGGGCAGGGCTCTACCGGCGCGGGCGGCGGGACTTTCCCCGAGAACCTCACGCAAGCCGTCCTTGCGCTGCCTGAGTCCGCTCAAGTGGCCGGCGCGCTGCCGCTCCTCACGGGGCTCACCGCTGTCGGCGGCCGGCCGGTGCCCCTAATCGGGCTTGACGCCTCCCTTGTCCCCTCCATCTTGCCCTGGTGGTCAACGGGGGGCGCGTCCGGGTGGTCGAACGCCACGCAGGCATGGGTCGGGCGCCGGCTCGCGTCGACTCTGGGCCTCAAGGTCGGCGATTCGGTTGCCGTGGAGGGCGCCTCGGGCGAACGCGCGAACCTTACGCTCGCGGCCGTGCTCGAGACGGGCGCGGAGGAGGACGGTGCGGTCGTGGTGCCGCTTGCGCGCGCCCAGTCACTCCTCGGCCTCCCCTTTCGCCTGAGCGCGATCATGCTCCGCGTTGCCGACCTCAACGCAGTCCCCTCGGTGGCGTCGGCCATCGAGCGCGCGTTCCCGTTCCTGGAGGCGCGGAGCGTGCTGAAGCTCGTCGAAGGCCGCGCGAAGCTGCTTGACAGCTTCCGGGTACTCGCGGGCTCGGTCGCCGCGGCCTCCGCGGCCGCGGGGGCGCTCACGGCTCTCTCCGCCGGGGCGATCTCCCTTCGCGGGCGCGTGCAGGAACTCGCCATCCTGCGCGCGCTCGGCGGGGGCCGTCGGGAAATCGTGAGGTACTTGGGCGCGGAGGTCGCGGTCCTTGGCGGGCTCGGCACGGCGGCGGGGCTTGCCGCCGGAATGGGCCTCCTCGTCTTCCTCGGACCCCTGCTCTTCGACGTACCCGCCTCGCCCTCGGCGACGAGCGTCGCGGCTGCGTCCACAGGCGCCCTCGCCGTCGGCCTGCTCGTCCTCCATGGGATTACGCGGGCGGCATCGCGAGGGGAGCTTACGGAGGTGCTCAAGAATGAGTAGCGAGGGCCTCCCGCAGGACCTGGAACCGCCGGCGGCCGAAGGCAACCCCGGAACCGGAGACCCTCTCATCGACGCCTCCGAGGTCGTGCGCCAATTTCCCAATGGCGCACTCGCGCTCCGCGGAGTCACCTTTGCCGTGGCCCGCGGCGAATGGGTCACGGTGACCGGACGCTCGGGCGCCGGCAAGAGCACGCTCCTTGCGATCCTCGGCGCCCTCGAGCGCCCGACCTCGGGGACGATCCGCGTGGACGGCCATGACCTCTCGGCCCTCGACGAGAAGGCGGCCGCGCGCTACCGCGGGCGCACGGTCGGCTTTGTCTTCCAACACTACTACCTCGTCCCGTACCTCACCGTCCTCGAGAATGTCGTCCTTGCCCAGCAGCTTGCCGGCGCCGTCGACGAGGGCCGCTGCCGCGAGATTCTCGAAGGTGTCGGACTTGCGCCCCGCATGGCCCACCTGCCCCGCGAGCTGTCCGGCGGCGAGCAGCAGCGCGCCTGCATTGCCCGGGCCGCGGTCAACGACCCCGCGCTCATCCTTGCCGACGAGCCGACGGCGAACCTCGACTTGGAGAACCGGCAAGCCGTATGGCACCTGCTCGGCGAGCGCCACAAGGCCGGCGCGACCGTCGTCCTTGTAAGCCATGACGCGCCAGACCTGCCCTGGCCCCACCGCCTCATCCGCCTGGAGGATGGGAGGATTGTCGAGGATGCTCGCCGGGGCGGCGCCCTGTCGCCGGGCGGGTCCGCCGGGCCTTCGGGGGCCCCAGAGCTAGGCGTTTGAAGTCCGGTCGTCTCAGGGGAGGGCGCCCACCTGAGGAACGGGTCGACGTCGGCGACCCCCGTGGTTCCCAGGGTGCCCGTCGTAGCGTACAGGCGAATCTGGCTGCTCCTCTTCCTCGCTTGGACCGTGGCGTACCTCGACCGGACGATCACGGGCCCTGTCATCAGCTGGATGATCGCCCACCATGTCGGCTTCCTCGCAAGCGGCTACCCCTTCGCGCTCGGCGGCATCATCGGCTCGATGTTCTTCGCAGGCTACATGCTCACGCAGTTCCCGGCCGGGTACCTCGGCGACCGCTACGGGCGCAAGGTCATGGTGACTCTCTCGACCCTTTGGGCCGGGGTGACCACGGCGGCTTCCGGGGCTGCCACCTCGCTTCTGGCGTTCGTGGGGCTGCGCGTCCTGACCGGCCTCGGGGAGGGCGCCTTCTACTCCAACGACCGCGCGCTCGTGCGCCTCGTGACGCCCGAATCAAAGCGGGCCCTCGGGATGGGCGTCGTGTTCGTGGGGCTCGCCACGGGGCTCACCGTCGCGACGATTGTCACGACGCCGCTCCTCGACTGGGCGGCCTCCCTCTGGGGCGAGGATGCGGCGTGGCGGTCCGTGTTCCTGGTCTTTGCCCTCCCCACAATCGCGGTCGGCCTCGCGTTCCTCCTTGCCGTGCGTGTGGACGATGTGACGGACAAGGCCAGCCGGACGCTCCCCGAGCGCGTCCGGTTGGGCCGAGCCAGCGCGCGGCTCGGGGCCATCTCCGCGGTCTTCCTCGCCATCATCATGGCGACCTATGTCCTCACGGAGCCTCTCGTGGTCGAAGGCGGGGCAGACCTCAGCCTCGCCCGGGTCCTGCAGGCGCTGGCCACCACGGGCGTTGCGCTCGGCCTCGTCGCGATCGTTTACCGTTGGCTCGGCGGTGCGTCCGCGCAGGTCCTCAAGCACCGAAGTCTCGTCTTGATGTACACGTCCGCCATCGCGATCCTCTGGACGCTCTGGCTCTTCGGGTTCTGGTCGGGCCAGATCCTCTCGGAGACGGCGAACACGACCGCGGTGGTTGGGTGGGCCTTTGCCGGCGCCTTCGGGGTGGCCAACGGCATTGGCTACCCACTTGGCGGGTGGATCTCCGACCGACACTTTGCCCGCGGGCTCGGCCGGCGCCGCCTCTACCTCCTGCTTTGCTCCGCGACCGCCGGGCTCGTCTTCCTTCTCGCGCTTTACCTCCAGTCCGGCCGGCCGGACATCGTTGTGCTTGGCGCGCTCCTGTTTGCGATCGGCCTGCCCTTCGCCGCGATGCAGACGGTCCACATGGCCCTCACGTCCGACCTTGCGCCCGTCGAGTTGCAGGGGCAGGCCTTCGGCATGTGGAACCTCATCGGGGAAATCGGGGCGGTCCTGTCCCCGGTCGTCGGCGGAGCCGCCCGGCAGGCGACCGGCGGCTGGGGTCTCGCCCTCGGGGTCAACGCGGCCATCCTCGTGGCAAGCGCTGCCCTCGTGTTTTTTGTCCACGAACGGGAGACCGCGCAGGGCTGACCGCCCATCGAGCGAAGGCAACGTTCAAGGGGGGCGCTCCACTTCTCGGGCCCGTCGCAGGGTGGACATCGGCCTTGACGGACCTCATCTACATGGACAGCATCGACAACGGCTATGTGGCCGCGCTCCGCGCCCGCATCGTCGAGGTCGGCGAGGGCTTCGTCCTGCTCGACCAATCCATTTTTTACCCCGAGGGCGGCGGCCAGCCTTCCGACCGCGGTTTCCTCAAGGTCCTCGACCCCGAAACGGGGGAGGCGCGGCAAATCGAGGTCACGAAGAGCGAGAAAAAGCACGGCGTGCGGCACATCGTGAACGGCGACCTGACGGGGGTAAAGCCCGGGATGGAAGTCGTCCTGGAGATCGACTGGGCGCGCCGCTACGACCACATGCGGCACCACACGTCCCAGCACCTCGTCTCGGCGCTGGCGCTCGAGCTCTTCGGGGCCCGGACCGTCGGCAACCAGCTCTACCGGGACCGGGCACGGATTGACCTCCACCCCTGGAAACCCGCCGAAGCGGACTTGCGCCACCTCGTGGACCAGTGCAATGCGCGCATGGATTCGGGGCGCACCGTGCGCGCGCGTGAGGTCGACCGCGCCGAGCTCGAGAACGGGCCGGTCGCCGCGCGCGCGAACCTGTCGCTCGTGCCGCCAATGCTCCAGAGGCTCCGGGTCATCGAGATCGAGGACACGGACATCTGCCCCTGCGCGGGCACGCACGTCAAGGACACGCGCGAGCTTGGAAACGTGGGCACGGTGAAGACGGACAAC
>JBGPNV010000101.1:0-8391 GCA_041487695.1 Thermoplasmata archaeon
ACGATGTTCCAGTCGATCCCGCGGGCGATCTCGGGCCAGCGCAGGAGCGGTTCGCCTTTCACGCGGATGAGGCCGGCAAGGAGGATGACGAGCACCGCCGGCATGGCCTCGGGCGTGTGGTCGGAAAGTTCGCGGGAGATCGGCAGGAGAGACGGGTTGCCTTCGGCAAGCGCCCGGATGAGGGAGGGGACGGTCCAGAGCAGGACGGCGGAGATCAGGAGGCCGGCCACGGCCCACTCGCCGCGGCTCATGCGGCCGAGGCCCCTCCGGGTCGCCTCGAGCCCGGCGCGGTCGATGGTAAGCTCGTCCATCTCGGGGCGGATGATTCGGAAGGTCACGAACCAGGCAATGAGGAGGCCGAGGAGCGCCATGGGCGTGCCTACGACGAGCCAGTCGGCGAAGGTGAGGGGGTTCGTGGGCGCGTAGGTGTCGACGGTCGACTTGGCCACAAGGTTCGGGGCCGTGCTGATCAGGAAGAGCATCGCCCCCGCGGTGGCCGCTTGGCCAAGGGCAAGCATGACGCCCGTCGCGTAGCGCGAGCCCTTCTTGAGGCCGAGGGCGGCGAGGTAGGCGGAGACGAAGGGGAGCACGATCGTCGTCGAGGCCGTGATCGAACCGGTCACGGTGAGGAGGAACACAGGGAGGCAAGCGACGAAGAGGGCGGCGACGCGGGGGTTGTTGCCCTTGTAGGCGAGCGCGAGCGCGATCGACACGCGCTGGGAGAGGCCCCACTTCTGGAAGGCGGCGGCAAGGACGAAGCCGGCCATGAAAATCCAGATGATGGGGTCGGCGTAGGAGGCGAGGGACGCCTTCCAGGGGAGGATTCCGGAAAGCCCGAAGACGAGGGGCACGACGAGGGTGGCAAGGCCGAGCGGGAGGGCCTCGCCGACCCACCAGACGAGGACCCAAAGGAGGGTGCCCAAAGCGACCTGGGGCATGACCGCGGGCTGACCGGCGGCAAGCGCGGCGTCGGCCGCGCCCTGGGGCGTGGGGAGGAGGACTGTGACGAGGAAGAGCGCGGGGCCAAGCGCAAGGGCCACCTTGCGCCGCGGGCTGAGTTCGAGGGGGCCCTGGCCTTCGGGCGTTGGCTCGGCGAGGCGAGCGGCGGCGTGCTCTTCCACGGGGGACTCCCCTAATTCAGGAAGGGGGGCCGGCGCCTAAAGCCTCGCGGTCGGGATCGTGGCCCAGTACATACGGTTGAACGCGAGCTTTTCGAGGTGGGCAAGCCGGGTCGGGTGCTTCACGTGGGGCGGGTGCTCGTAGTCGAAGTCGAGGACCATCCCCTTGCCGAACCCCGTTTCGAAGAAGCACATCACATGGCCGTTGTAGGTGAGCTTGCGGGGGCGCCCGAGGATGTCGGCGGCGATGGCGTCGGCGACGACGGGCGCTTCGAAGTGCGCGGTCGACCCGGCTTTCGAAAGCGGCAGGTCGGTCGCGTCGCCGATGGCGAAGATGTCGTTGTGCCCCTTCACTTGGAGGTTCGCGCGGTCCGTGGGGATCCAGCCGCCGGGGCCGGCAAGGCCGGAGTCCTCGGCGATCTTGGCGCCGCGGTGCGGGGGGGCGAGGATGAGCAGGTCGTAGGAGGCTTGCTCGCCTTCGAGCGAAGTCACGACCTTCTTCTCGCCGTCGATCGACTCGACGTTGAAGAACGTCGTGAGCTCGATTCCTCGCTCCTTGAGGAGCTTTTCGACCACGGGCGAGACCGACTCGATCGTGAACGCGCGGCCAAGGGGCGAGATGTAGCGGAACTTCACGGGACTCTTCGTCTTGTGCTTCTTGAAATACGCCTCGAGCAGCAGGGTCGCTTCGAGAGGCGCGGGCGGGCACTTGTAGGGGATCGAGGCGGGCCCAAGGAGGACCGTGCCGCCCTCGAAGTTTTCGATGGCGGTGCGGAGGGCGAGAGCGGCCGGTCCATTGTAGAAGTGGTGGGCGTTGCCTTCGAAGCCCGGCACCGCGGAGGGGTTGAGGCGGGCGCCGGGTGCGAGGACGAGGTAGTCGTACGGGAGCGCGGGCCCATGGGCCATGTGCACGACTTTCTCCTTGGGGTCGACGCGCACCGCCTCGTTGAGTTCGAGTTTCACGAGCTTGCGCAGGAGTGTGCGCTCGGGCCGCCAGAGCTTGGCGGGGTCGACGCCGCCGAGCATGGCGAAGATGAGCCCGGGTTCGTAGAAGTGCTTGCCCTGCCGGTCGACGACCGTGATGTCGGCGCGCAGGTGGAGCCTCCGGCTGAGGAGGTTGGCGACGATCGTGCCGCCGACTCCCCCGCCGATGATGACGACCTTCTTGGCCATGGCCTGCCCCTCCCCTTGGCGCGTCAGCGCTTCTTGCGGATGACGAAGCGCGTGTAGCCCGCCTCGTCGGCAAGGGCCACGAGCTCGTGGCCCGCCTTGTTCACCCAGAAGGGGATGTCGCGCCTCGAGCCCTGGTCGGAGGACCATACCTCGAGGACGTCGCCCACCTTGGCCTCCCGGATGGCGCCGATGAGCGCCATCAGGGGCCCGGGGCAAAACGAGCCGCGCGCGTCGACGACGCGGGCGGGGACGGGCGTGACTTGTGTTGCGGCCAACGCCTTTCCCCCCTAGATGAACATCGTCACTTCGCCGTCGCGCGCCTCGGAGACGAACTCGCCGACGCCGACGATGTCGTCGACAATCGGGTCGAAGTCCTCCTTCTTGAGGTGGAGCAGGTCGGCCGTCATCGCGCAGGCGTGGACCTTCACGTTGCCAAGCGCCTTGGCTGCTTTCAGCATCTCGATCCACGGCGGGACCTTCGCCTGCATCATGGCCTGCGCCATCATGGGCGCCATCTCCGCGTAGTTCACGTCCATCTTCTGGTTCTTCTCGGGGCGGCCCTTGCGGAACGCCTCAAGGCCCCAAAATGTCAGGAAGACGTTGACGTCCATCCCCATGGCCACCGCGCCGGAAGCGATGATCCCCACGGGGTAGAGTCGGTCGACGGTTCCTGAAAACACCACCATTGAAAGCCTGTTGGGCATTGTTTCCCTCTAGAGAGGGGCTTGGCGGGGAAGGCGATCTCAGGTGGGTTGCGACCGCAAGGCCGGGTAAGGGCTCCCGCATACTGCATTTACCGAATATTCGAATGGGCGCATACGGATGGTCGGGTGAGGAGCCATGCGCGAGAAGGCGTTCTATGAGGAGAAGGCGAGGACCGTGTCGGCCCTGGCGCACCCCGTCCGCTTGGCCATCCTCGACAGGCTCTCTGAGGGGCCGGCGTCGGCCGGCCAACTCGTGGAGGCCCTCGAGCTGCCCCAGCCGCTCGTCTCCCAGCACTTGGCGGTCCTGCGGCAGGCCGGCGTGGTGGCCCGCGAGCGGAAGGGCGCGCGGCAGATCTACCGGCTTGCCGACCCGAAGATCGCGGCGGCCTGCGGGCTCATGGGCGAGATTGTGACACGGCTCGTGGAGGCGGAGCGTGAAAGGCTGCGCCCGCTTGCGCAAGCGCCTCGGCCACGCTAGGCGGCGCCCGGGACGGAGAAGAGGTAGCCGATCCCAAAGCCCGCAAGGGCCGAGACGATCCCGATGATGGTCATCTGCAGGCCGCTTCGCCCCGCGTGGCCGACGGTGGCCTTGGCCTTGTAGTAGCCCACGATGAAGAGCGTGACCGCGCTCACGGCGAGCGCGATGAAGATGGCGTCCCAGAGGGAAAGCCCGGGCACGAGGAACGGAGCGAGCGGCACGACCGAACCGATGATGGCGGAGACCCCGACGAGGAGCGCGCTTTTGCGCGGCTGGGCGTCGTCGACGGGGGCGAGGTTGAGCTCGTGGGCCATCATGATCTCGAGCCATGCCTGCTCCTTCGAGACGATGTGGTCGAGCATCGTGGTGAGCTCGGGCTCCTCGAACCCCCAGCGCTCGAGGATCTCGCGCACCTCCGCGCGCTCGACCTCCGGCAGGTCGCGCATCTCGCGCATCTCGCGCTGGCGCTCGCTGTCGTAGTGGTCGCGGCGCGCCACCGTCGAGGTGTAGGCGACCGCCCCCATGGAGATCGACTCCGCAAAGGTCGCGGCAAGGCCGCCCGCGACGATGATGCGCAGGTCCTTCGAGGCGACTGCGACGCCGAGGATGACGCCGAGGACATTCACGAGCCCGTCCTGGAGCCCGAGGATGAAGTCCGAGAGGCGCCCGCCGCGCGCGTGGGATTCGCCGGCCGTGGCCGCCTCCTCCTTGCGCCAAAACGCGATGCGGGAGGGCACGAGAGGCCACCTGTCAAGGGGGGCAAAGGCGCCAAGGGTATTTTGGCGTGCGGGTGCGCCTTCGCGCTGCCTCGCGCTCACGTGCGCCGCTGGAAGAGCACGACGGCGGTGCCCACGCCCACGACGGCCACGGCCACGGCGAACACGGGCCAAGCGGAGGGGGAAGGCGGGGGCGCGGGGGCGCCGAGCGACAGGGTGGCCGACCCCATGGTGCCCGACGAGGGGGCCGAGTCGGTCATTTCGATGGCTTGGGTCGTCACGTTCACGCGGTCGGCGTGGATGTAGAAGTCGCCGATCGACCAAAGGTTCGTCGCGATGTCCGCCTTGGGCGCTTCGATCCAGGCCTTGCGCACCTGGACCTCGAGGACGCCCGCCGCCAGGTCGGTCTGCCCGGTGGTGTCATTGGTTGCGCCCCAGGAGCCGAGGCCCCCGGAGGGCAGCCACCGTTGGACCATGCGGGTCCATGCGCCGGCGGCGCTGTGGTGGACCATGCCGTGGTAGAGGGACGTGGTGCCGTCCGTGCGCTGGACTTCGAAGTGGAAGTGGTACTGGTAGAAGGAGCCCTGCGGAGGGGCGGCGAGGGACTGGATCTTCATGAAGAGGGAGAACGCCGTGGCGGTCTCGCCTGCGACCCATCCCGAGAGGACGTTGACCTCGGGGGCGAGGCCCGCCTCGCCCACCCCGTCGTCCAAGACATCCGGCTGAGACGGCGAGCCGGCCGCGGCGGCGGGGCCGGCAAGGAGGACCGCGAGGCCGAGGAGCAGGGTGAGCCCCGGGGCGGAGGCGCGCTTGAGCGTGGAGGCCATAGGGCGGGGGTTGCCACAGGAGGCGCATTAGCATTCGCTCTTTACGCGACCTTACTGAACGGCGATTGGGCTAGAACTTCTCCCCCACGTGGGAAGGGCCCCCCGTGAGGCACGGGGGCTTGTTTCGGCCGCTTGCCCGCCTTGAGCCCCGGGCGAACTCCCAGTTGACCGGGGTCTCGCGAAGCGGAAGGCCTTTTTCTCCGGCGCCTCACGGGTTCAAGGGGAACAAGGCAGCGGTCAGCCCGTCCGCATCGCGAGCGGCCCTGCCGGTCCTTGCCTGCCCTTGGGGTCCAAGAAAAAGGACACCGGGCGCGGGGGATGTAGCCTGGGTGCCTACCGGCTTTACCGGCGGCCGAGAGGCCGCGCGGGGGAAGACCCCCCGGCGCGGCGAGGCGGCCGGCGACGGGGCCGGCGACGGGGCCGGCGAAGGGGGGGAGCCTCAAGCCCCCGACGGGGGCGCAACGTCCGCCCGCGAGCCCCGCCAGACCATCAAGGCGTAGCCGATGAGCGCCAGGCCGACGGCGACAAGGACGATCGAAAGCCCTTGAGGCAGGGCAAAGGTGGCGTCCGAGTTGAAGTTCAGCCCGGCGAGCACAGAGTCGAGAGCGCTCCCTTTGCCCGTGAGGTGTCCGCCCACCGCGCCGGCCATCGCGACGTTGACGAACCCGAAGGCCGCGAGGCCTTCGTAGGCGAGCACGGTCCGCTTGTTCTCCCAGAGGGAGGGCCCGACTTTCCAGCGCAGGATGAGGATCCACGACCAAGTCACCAACGCGACGGAGCTGAAAAAGACCTTGTTGTGGACGATGGGGTTCGCCGCCAGAACGTCGTAGGGCCAGGAGAGCGCGCCCGTGAAGGCAGCCACGAGCAGGGCGAACACGCCGAACATGGACGCCGCGTAGGAGGCCTGGTCCGTGACGCCCTCGGTGAAGGTCGCCCACTTCGTGAGGAGCCCCCCGTCCTTCGCGCGGGCCTTCCACCACCGAGCGACGGGGTGGAAGAAGATGCACAGGCTCGCAAAGACGAGCGTGCCCACGACAAGCTCGGTCGCGATCGTGTGCGCGATGGGCCAGAAGTCGGCCATCAGAGGTCACCCCCCTTGCCGCCTGCGGCCACAGGCGGGGTGCCTTGGGCCTCGGCCTCCTTCTTGGCGGCCTTGGCAGGCGCCTTCTTGCCAAGCGCCGTCACAAGGGTAAGGGCCCCGACGCCGGAGACGATGAAGGACGCGGCGGCGACCGAGGTGCCCCACACGTCCAGGTTCGCAGGGACGGGCTTGGCCGTCTCGCCAAACTGGAGGCGGTAGGGGCCCGGGTGCCACTGGTGACCGCTGTTCGCGTTGTCGAAGACGGCGACGGCGAAGTAGTACTTCTTCGTAAGGTCGGTGAACTGCACGTCGTAGGGCGAGGGGACGGTCAGGTTGTTCGAGATGACCGTCGTCTGGAGGGTGCGCTTCGTCTCGAGGACCCACCCGCCGCCGCTGCGGGCCGCATGGCCATTGATTTGGCCGCGGTCGCCGTCGTAGGCCGAGGTGGTGAGGCTCGGGATCCAGCTCGTCGAGGGGACCACCGTGCCGTCCTCGTCGCGCAAGGCGTTCGCCGAATCCACGCTCGTGATCTTCTTCGCCACGTGGGAGTCGATGTCGGTAAGCAGGATCGCATTGTAGTTCGCCCGGCCCGGGACCCAGTAGAGCGGGACCGTCTGGTTGGTCGACCCGTTGCTCTTCGTCTGCTGGTTGTTCTTGTAGCCAAGGGACGCGTTGTCCTGAGGGTCGCTGTGGATTCCGCGCCCGGTGATGTTGTAGTCCATGTACTCGTCGTCGACCTGGAAGACGGGGTTGAGGCGCGCGCCCCGCCAGAGCCAGATGTCAAGGACGTCGCCGGCCACCGGCGTGTACTTGCGCACGTCCGTGCGGTTCGGCGTCGTGGCGTGGCATGTCACGAGGCACCCGCCGTCTTGGAAGCCCGTGACCTCGCCCATTTCCCAGAACATGGCGAGCTTGTCCTCGTTGTAGAGGGTCGAGTTGCCTTGGATCCACTTGCCCGCGCCGGCGTCGAAGTACCACGGGCTGCGGGAGGTCGAGTCGGTCTCGTCGATCCACTGGACCTGGAGGTAGAGGTGGGAGTCGGCCGTGGTGCCGTCGAAGAGGGCTCGCATGGTCACGGTGGTCGAGTTGCCGGTCCCCCACGGCAGGGGCGCGCCGTTCGAGGACCAGCTCTCGTCGCCAGGGAGCGAGATGGGGTTGAAGCCGCCCGTCAGGTTGATTCGGATGAAGGGCGCGCCGTCCCAAATGGGGTCGGCGACGCCGTCAATCGTGGGCGCCTCGGAAGGGGAAATCTGCTTGGCCTTGAGGATGACGGAGCTTGGCGAACCCGTCGCGTGGCATCCTTGGCAGCCGAGCTCCCGGAACTCCGGGTCCACGAACTGCACGTAGCTCGGGAATGCCGAGGCCGCGACCATTGCGCTCACGACAAGTGCCCACAGGAGTACGGCATACTGGAATCGTTTGTGCCTTAGCAGGATGATGCCCCCGCCCTGCATGTCAGGGTGTTGGGTATGAAGGTGTGCGCCGGCCAAGACCGCCTTTCGGTTGTACTGCGCGGCCGGTAAAGGGGGGCGACAAATCGTATTTACTTGGTTCAACGGCGCCTGCGGGCACGCCACGGGCGTTTTATACCCAGGGGCGCCGCTTCTTTGGGGGGAGCCGCCGTGTCCGTTTCGGTCCTCTCGGTCGTCTTTTGCGCCGGATTCCTCCTCCTCGCGGGCCGGTGGCTGCTCGCCCTTCGGCGCGCGAGCCTCAGGGCCAAGCTCCCGCTCACGACCCTGGACAAATTGCTGGCGGCGGCCCCGATCGCCTACACGGTCCTCTGCATCGTCGCGGCGGTGGCCCTCGTGGAGCGTGCGTTCGAAGTCCAGGACATCGGAGGGTCCACGGCCCTTCCCCTGCTCGGGGTCGTGGACGAGCGTACGGCCCTCTTCACGTTGTGGCTGCTGGCGGGCCTTGCGGCCGCAAGTCCCCTCATCGTGATCTCGACGGCCGAGAGCTACTTCGCCCGAAAACTCCCGGACCTTGTGCGCCTCGGGCGCCAGGCGGTGTTCCAGACGCTCACCGGCGTCAAGGTGCCCCCGCCGAAGGCGGAGGACACGTGGCAGCGGCTCCTCCAAAAGTAGTGGCGGAGCCGGCCCTTCGGAGCCCGGCCGGCTGGCGCGGGGAAGCAGGGCGGACAAGCCGTGACGAACAGGGCGTCACGAGCAAGGCCTGACGAGCAAGGCCTGACGAGCAAGGCCTGACGAGCAAGGCCTGACGAACGAGGCCTGACGAACGAGGCCTGACGAACGAGGCCTGACGAACGAGGCCTGACGAACGAGGCCTGACGAACG
>JBGPNV010000102.1:0-8374 GCA_041487695.1 Thermoplasmata archaeon
CCGTGAATTTCACGACAACGGCCTCCGTGCTCCGGCAATTTGGAGTCGCGTCGGATCGGCCGAGCGCGACCGCCCTTGCCGGGACGAACGTGACGCTCAACCTCACGGTCCGGAACCTTGGCAACGCCGACGAAACCGTCACGCTGAGGGCAAACTGCAGCGGGCCGGCGACATGCCTCGCATGGGCCGCGCTCAGCTCCACGAGCCTCCCGATCGCCCAGGGCGGCTCCTCCCTCGTTCTCGTGACGGTGCGGGTGCCCGCGAGCGCGGCCGGGGGCGCCTATTCCCTGGAATTCGTCGCCGAATCGTCGGCGGAGGCGAGCGCCTCGGCCAACACGACCTTTGCGCTCACCGTCCTCGAAAAGCGCCTGGAATTCTCCGTCACGGGCGCCTCGACGCTCCGGCTCGCGCCCGGTGAGTCGCGAGCCACGAACCTCACGGTCCTCAACCGCGGCACGGTCGCGGACACCTTCACGATTTCGACGGCGCCCGTCGGGTCGGGGTTCACCCTTACGCTGAACGGCGCCGTCGGGACGACAATCGCCCTCGACATCCTGCAGGGCGAGAGCGCGACGGTCACCGTTTCCGTGGCTTCGCCGAGGGAGGTCACGCTCGAGTCCTTCACGATCGACATCCTCGTCGAATCGGTGGGCGACGGCGACCAGCAGATCGTCTCGCTCACCGCGCTCGTGGGCACGATCTACGACTTCAAGATCACGGGGCCCGTGTTCTCCGAGACGCCCGAGGTCGGCAAGGAGGTCCTCATCTTTGCCACCGTCTCGAATGTCGGCGCCCGCGCCTTTGTGGGCGCCCTCACCGTCCGCCTCACGGTCTCCGGCGAGCTCCTCGGCACCCAGACCGTCACAAACCTGCCGATCGGCCGCGAGGAAACGGTGGCGTTCCGCTGGACGGGGCGCGTCGCGGGGGCGGTCGAGTTCACGCTCGATGTCAACATGGAACCGGGCTCCCTCATCTTCGAATCGTCGTTTGCCAACAATGTCGCGACCCGCTCGACGACGGTCGACGCGCAGCGGGCGGGCTCCTTCCTTTCGAGCACGGGCGTGCTCCTGATGTTGGTCGCCGTCATCGCCGTGCTCCTCGCCGCGGCCGCAGTCACGCGCCGCAAGGACGAGACCCAGACCCTCGAAGACCACGAGAAGGCCAAGGACGAGAGCGACGAGAGGCGCCTGGGGAAGGGCCCTGGGGGCCTTGAACGCCTGTAGACCGCTTGGCGCCCCTTCCGTCCAAGAATGAATCCTTTATCGGGAGGCAGTGCCACTAGGCCCCTGTGCGCCTTCCGGCCCTCAAACTCAAGCTCCCCAAGTCCCTCCCCCAGTTCAGGCTCCCGAAGGCCCTGCCGCGGAAGCTGCCAGGGACCAGGCGCCAGCAGGCGGTTGGCCTTGCCCTCGTCGCCGTGCTCCTCATCGCCAGCGTCGGCCTCGACCTCGCCCTTTCGGGGACCGCGGCCGCCAAAGCGCCGCCGCGCATCGGCCAGACAACGCCCGGCGTGAAGTGGCAGGACGAAGTCGCCGTCGGCGGCGAAGGCTACGAGCCCGGGCTTGCCGTGGATTCGACGGGCGCGCTCTTTTACACGGCCCACAAGGACCAGTCCGACCGCCAGTCCTACCCCTACCGCGCTTCGTGGTTCCTGATCAGCACGGACAACGGCGCGACCTGGACCTCGCCGACGGCCCCCTTCCCGCTCGGCGCGAAATGGCAGTATTACGTGGGCGACGAAGGCGACATCGGCGTCGACGCGCGCGACTATGTGTACTTCGTCGACACCTTCCTGCTCGACAACCACCTCCATGTTTGGGCGAACCAAGGCCAGTGGCAGTACTCCGAGCACATCCAGAAGACCGTGGGGCTTGACGACCGGCCGTGGATCACGGCGCAAGGCAACGGGATCCTCCACTACCTTGGCAACAACGGCCAAGAGGTGAACGGCGGCCGCTACTGGTACTACCGCTCGACAAACGGCGGGCGGACCTGGACGAACGGCGACCCCGTGCCTGGCAACGGCTGGGGCGAGCTCGACGCCGAGCGCTACGGCGACCACGTGTACGTGGTCGACGAGAGCGACATCGACACGGCGGCCGACATCCGCGTGTGGGTTTCGTCGGACCAGGGTGCCACGTGGGACTGGGGCGCACCGACCATCATCGCGCACCGCGACGGCCCGGGCAGCGCCTACCCGCTCATTGCCTCCGGCGACAACGGGTTCGTCGTCGCGCTGTGGGACGACATCTCGGGAGGCGCGGAGAATGGGACGAAGATCTTCCTCGGCCGCAGCTCGGACTACGGGGCGACCTGGAACGTCTCGGACATCACGCCCTTCCAGCTCTACAGCTACTACCAGTCCGTGACCGTCGACTCGACGGGCACGCTCGGCGTCGCCTTCTACGGGACCCCCGACGTGCCGGTGACGAACGACTCCACGTGGTACCTCTACGGGGCGATGCTCCGCAACGCGGACATGATGAACATCACCAACACGACCCTGAACTTCACGATCGCTGCCCCCGACCCCGTCTACCAGGGCTCGCGGCTCAACGCCCTCGGCGACCTGTTTGAGAGCGTGATCACGCCCGACGGCGCCTACAACATCGGGTTCGAGCGGCGCGACGCGGCCCAGGCGAAGCGCTTCCTCGAGTTCGTCCGCGGGTCGCTCCCCGACGCGTGAGAGGCTCGTGGGGGCCCCGCCGGCCCCTCAGAAGACTATTTCTCGCGTGCACGCCTCCTCGGCAGGCCCATGATGGAAGCAGGCGTTGTCGGCAAACCCAATGTCGGCAAGTCCACGTTCTTCGCCGCCGCAACCCTCCAAAACGTCCCGATCGCCAACTACCCGTTCACCACGATCAAGGCGAACCGCGGTGCCGCCTATATTCGGGCCCCGTGCCCCCACACAACGCTCGGGCGCCCCTGCAACCCCGTCAACTCCGCCTGCGATCACGGCACGCGCCTCATCCCCGTCGAGCTCATCGACGTGGCTGGCCTCGTGAAGGGTGCGCACGAGGGCCGGGGCCAAGGCAACCAATTCCTCGACGACCTCCGGCAGGCGGCCGTTCTCATTCACGTGGTGGACGCCGCAGGCTCCACGGACGCGGAAGGCAACATCGTGCCCGTGGGGAGCCACGACCCCACGGAAGACCTCGTGTTCCTCGAAGACGAGATCGACCTGTGGCTCGCGACCATCCTTGCGAAGGGCTGGGAGAAGACGCACCGGCTTGTAGAACTCGAGGGAAAGAAGATCGAGGACGCGATTCAGGAGAAGGTCGCAGGGCTGGGGTTTTCGCGCTCGGTCGTCACGACGGCGCTGCGTGAGTGCGCGTTGCCCGTGAAGCCCTCCCAGTGGAAGCAGGCGGAGTTCGTGAAGCTCTCGCGGTCCCTCCAGCGGATCGGCAAGCCCATCCTCGTGGCC
The DNA here is from genome assembly GCA_041487695.1 of Thermoplasmata archaeon. Lineage (GTDB taxonomy): Archaea > Thermoplasmatota > DTKX01 > DTKX01 > DATEUP01 > DATEUP01. The sequence continues at coordinate 3,422 of JBGPNV010000102.1, forward strand.
GCCAACAAGTGCGACCTCATCGGCCCCGAGGCGATCGAGAACCTCAAGGAGGCCTACGGGCCGGAGGTCTTCCCCGTCGCCTCGGAGGTGGAGCTCGCGCTGCGGCGCGCAGACAAGGCGGGCGTGATCAAGTACGCGCTCGGCGGCGCGTCCTTCGAGGTCGTGCACCCGGAGAAGCTCTCCCCCGCGCAGGCCAAGGGCCTCGACAAGGTCCGCGAGTTCCTCGCCAAGTGGCACTCGACGGGCGTCCAACGGGTCCTCGAGCACGCGGTCTTCGAGCGGCTGAAGCTCATCCCTGTTTACCCGGTCGAGGACGAGGGGAAGTGGACGGACAAGGACGGGAATGTGCTCCCCCACGCGCACCTCGTGCCGGAGGGGGCCACGGCCCGCGACCTGGCTTTCAAGGTGCACAGCGACCTTGGCAACCACTTCATCCGGGCGATCGACGCGAAGCAGAGGCGCGTCGTGGGCGCCGACCACAAGCTCGCGGCGGGCGACGTGATCAAGATCGTGTCGTCGAAGTGACCCTCCCCGCCAAGAGCCGTTTCCGAGCGCCCCCGCAAAGCCCTATATCGCGCGACGGGCTTCGCGCATGGATGGCCCCAGCCCACGACCGCGTGCCAGCCCCCAAGCCCGGCGGCGATTTCGACGAAGAGGCCCTCCTTCTTGCCGCGTCGTACCGGATGGACGAGCGCCAGGACCACCCAATCGTCGAGCTTTACTGCAAGTCCCGGCAGGGCCTCTCGTTCATCGCGTTCCACGAAGGCTTCATGCCCTACTTCTTCGCGCTCGACGCGCCGACGGGTCTGAAACCGGCCCTGGAGCGGAACCCCAAGGTCGTCAAGGTCGAGGAGACGACCCTCTACCACGAGCGGGCGGACCGGCCCGCGCTCAAGATCACGCTCCACCGGCCCGGCGACACGCCCGACCTGCGGGAGGTCGTGCGCCAGGCGGGCGCACTGCCGCTTGCGGCGGACATCATCTTCACCCAGCGCTTCCTTTTCGACCTCGACCTCGGCGCGTGCATCCGCGTCAAGGGGAAGGTCGTCAAGGCCGACAAAGCCTACCAGACGCTCGCGCAGGTCGAGGCGACGTCCCTCACGGACGTGGCCCCCTTCACGCTGCCCCTTTCCACGCTGTGCTTCGACATCGAGAACTCGATTGAACGCGGGACCGTCTTCTGCATTGGGTGGGCCTTCGACGCCGGTGACGGCACGATCCACGAAGGCGCCATCCGCGGCAACGAGAAAGCCATCCTCGAGGAGTTCGACAAACTCGTCCGCGAGCTCGACCCCGACGTCATCACCGGCTACAACATCGCCGGCTACGACATCCCCCACCTTCAGAAACGCGCCAAGGAGGTGGGCCTTGCGGGGTTCACGCTCTCGCGCCAGGGCTCGGACCTCAAGGAGTTCATGGGTAGGTTCCTCCGAGCCACGGGCCGGATCCTCACCGACACCTGGTGGAACGTGCGGCGCGAGCTCCACCCCAAGCAGGAAACGCTCCAGGCCGTCTCGATGGAGCTCTTCGGGGAAGGGAAGGACGACATTGTGGGCTCGCAGATGGACCTCGAGTGGGCGAAAGACCAAGACAAGGTGGTGAAGTACTGCATCCGCGACGCCGTCCTTTGCCTGCGCATCCACCAGCACATCCGAGTCGTCGAGAAGTACGAGAACCTCGCCGCCGTAGCGAAGCTCCCCGTCGACGAGACGATCAACGGCCGCACCTCGACGCTCATCGACTCGATCCTCATCCGCGCGGCCGACCGCGCCAAAGTCGCCGTTCCGATGAGCCGGCGCGAGACTCGCGAAAAACCCATCGAAGGGGGCTACGTCCATGCGGTGAAGCCCGGCCTCTACAACTGGGTCTGCGTGCTGGACTTCAAGTCGATGTACCCGTCGATCATGATCGCCAACAACATCTGCTTCACCACGCTCGTGCGCGACGGCTCGGCCCCCATCAAGGCGCCCACGGGGGCGTCCTACGTGGCGCCGGAAACCCGGGTGGGGCTCCTCCCCACGATCCTCAAGGGCCTCATGGCCCAGCGCGACGACCTCAAGAAGCGCGCCCGCGAAGCCAAGTCGAAGGACGAAGCGCAGTTCTACAACGGCTTGCAGGAGGCCGTGAAGATCCTGATGAACTCCTTCTACGGCGTGATGGCGTCCGCCTTCTACCGGTTCACCGACCCGAAGATCGGCGAGAGCATCACCTCGTTCGCCCGCCAGAACATCCAGCGTGTTATCCAGGACCTGGAGGCCGAGCAGCTCGTCGTCATTTACAGCGACACGGACAGCGTCTTCTTCAAGTCCCCCGTGCCCGACCTCGAGGGCGCGGTCTTGGCCGGCAAGAAAGTTGCGGAACGCTACTCGAAGGGGGGGATGTCCCTGGAGTTCGAGAAGGTCATGAACCCGTTCTTCAGCCACGGCGCAAAGAAGCGGTACGTAGGCCGGATCCTGTGGCCTCGCGAGGACACGATCTTCCGGGGCTACGAGGTGCGCCGCACGGACTCCTTCCCGTGGCAGTCCAAGGCCCTTACCGACGTCTTCGACCTCCTGTTCAAGGAGGATATCGACGGGATGCTGAAAGTGGCCCGCGAGCGCGTGTCGCAGGTGGTCCGCGCCGAGGTGCCCAAGGCTGACTTGGTCATTTCCCGGTCCGTGCGGGACGTGGACGACTACAAATCGGAACACAAGGAAAGCCTTCAGAACGTCCGCGTGATGCGAGAGCTCGAGAAGCGCGGCGTCCGGATCCAACCGGGGATGAAGGTCTCGTGGATCGTGTCGGGCTCGAAGGGCAAGCAGGACCTTTCGCCGTACCTTGGGCCCGATTCGGAAGCTGAGATCACGCCCAATTGGGACTTCTACGCGCGGCGCGTGGCGATGACACTCGCCAGGGTCACCGAAGTGTTCGGCTGGGGCGTCGACGACCTCATGAAGGGCTCGCGGACGAGGACTCTGGAGGGCTTTGGCGGCGCCAACGAGGGGCCGGACAGCACGCCAGGCGACGAGGATGAGGCGGAGGATGAAGGCGAAGAGCCCGGAAAGGCGCCGGCCCCGGCGCGCGACCCCGAAGCGCAAGCGGCTCCCCTAACGACGGGCAAGCCCAAGCCTGTGTTCGACAAGGCGAAGAAGTCGCTCCAGGACTTTTTCTGAAGGGCCCCCCCCGCCGAGGTCATCCGCAATCTTCAATTGCGGACGCGGGTACGGCGGCTCGGGCGCCCGGCTTGTTCGAGAAAACCCAGGCCTACTACGACGCGGTCTACGCGTCCAAGGACTACGCCGCCGAGTCCCGAAAGGTCCGTGCCCTCGTCGAGCGCCACAAGCGCTCGGGCGGCCGCGACCTCCTTGATGTGGCTTGCGGCACCGGCTCACACATGGTCCACCTTCGCCGGTCCTACCGAGTTGAAGGGCTCGACCTCGACCCGGAGATGCTTGCCCTTGCGCGCCGGCGCGTGAAAGGCGCCACGTTTCACCGAGGGGACATGCGGAGCTTCCGCTTGGGAAAGACCTTCGACGCGGTCGTGTGCCTCTTCGGTTCCATCGGCTACGCCCGCACGCTGAAAGGCCTCGACGCGGCGGCTTCCACCCTCGCGCTGCACCTGAAGCCCGGCGGTGTCCTCCTCGTCGAACCCTGGATCACTCCCGAGGCCTTCATCGCCGGCCACACGCGCGCCGACGCCGCCAAGGTCGGGCGCGTGAGCCTTGCGCGCCTTGCCAAGACCTGGAGGCGCGGCCGGCTCTCCGTCCTCGAGTTCCGTTATGTGGTCGCCTCGCCCCAGGGCTTCCGCCACCTTTCCGAACGCCACGAGCTCGGGCTCTTCACCCTGGGCGAGTACCGCCGAGCCTTCGAGCGAGCCGGACTCAAGGTGCGCACCGACTCAAAGGGGCTCACGGGGAGGGGCCTAATCGTCGGCGTCAAGCCGCTTTCGCCCTCGCGATCGTGCCATGCGGGCCGCTCCTGCTCAAAATGCCTAAATAGGCCCGGGGGGAAGCGCCCCGCGCAAGGAGCCGGCGGAGGCGCTGGATGGCCGCGAAAAAGGTTCTCGCAATCGTGCTCGGCCTCGCCTTTTGCCTGGGGGGCTTCCCCCTGCCTGCGGCCGCCACGCCGGTGGGCGCCGGCATCGGCCTCGTGCCCCACTTCCAGAATGTGAGCGCCGCCACCGGCCTTGGCGGCGACGCGGGGGTCCTTCCCCAAGCCATCGTCACCCAGGAAGAGAACGCGGGCTTCCTGAACGGAGGCAGGGGCGCGGCCTGGTTCGACTTCAACAACGACGGGTGGGAGGACCTCCTCATCGGCGGCTACTACCACCGCGAACTCCACCGGAACAACGGTGACGGCACCTTCACGGATGTCACGAACGCCGCGGGCCTCGGCGGCGGCCTCTACACGATGGCGGTCCTCACCCCGGATTTCAACAACGACGGGTGGGCCGACATCGTCATCGGCAACTGGTATGGGCGGATCGAGATCTTCCTCAACAACGGCGATGGGACCTTCCAAAACGTCACGGGGACCTGGAACATCATTGTCTCGGGCCCCACGACCGGCCTGTCGTTTGGCGACCTCGACGGCGACGGCTGGGGCGACCTCTACGTCGGCTCGTACTACAAACGGCCCAACCTCCTCTTCCGGAACCTTGGAGGCAAGGGCCTGCAGGAGGTCGCCCAGAGCGCGGGGGTCCAGGACCCGCTCGGCTACGTCTTCCAGACCCTCATGTTCGACTACGACCTCGACGGCGACCTCGACCTCTACGACGCCTGCGACTTCGGCCCCGACGCCCTCTTCCGCAACGACGGGAACTTCACGTTTACCGATGTGACGGATGCCGCAGGCCTCAACATGAAGGGCGACGGCATGGGCGCGGCCATCGGCGACCTCGACGGGGACGGCTATCAGGATGTCTTCATCTCGAACTTCGGGCCGGACTACTATTACCTGTTCGACCCGTCGACC
>JBGPNV010000103.1:0-8321 GCA_041487695.1 Thermoplasmata archaeon
AACCTCCTCTACCAGATGGACCGGCCGATGGAGTCGATCATGTGCTTCGACCGCGCGCTTGAGCTCAAGCCCGAGTACACCGACGCGGAGAAGGTCAAGCGCGCGTGCCTGCTTATGCTCCGCAACCAGGGGCTCGAGCACGAGTACCACCTGCGCCGCGGCCTCTACCTCTTCCAGTCGGACCTCCACGAGGAGGCGGCGGCCGAATTCGACGCGGCCCTCGGCCTCAAGCCCAACTGGGCGATCGGCTGGAAGGCGAAGGGCGACGCGCTCGCGTACCTCAAGAAGACGGAGGACGCGCGGGGCTGCTACAGGCGCGCGGTCGAGTGCGACGGCGCCTTTGGCCCCGCCTGGTACGAGCTTGGGCGCCTCCAGTACGACGCGGGCGACCTCGACGACGCGGAGGAGTCCTTCCGGAAGGCGACCGAATACGACGCGAAGAACAGCGACGCGTGGTACCTCCTCGGCGACCTCCTCTTCCTGCGCGGCGACATCGTCGAGTCGCGCGCGGCTTTCGAGCGCGCGACCGACCTTGACCCCAAGAACGCCGAGGCGTGGTACCGGCGCGGCGCAACGGAGTTTGCCGAGGGGCGCCCCGAGGTCTCGATCCGGAGCTTCGACCGCGTGATCGCGCTCGACCCGAAGTACGACAAGGCCTGGTACAACCTCGGGTCTTCGCTCATGGCGCTCGCGCGCTTCGAGGAGGCCGTGCCCTACTTCGACCAGGCGATCCGGCTCTCGCCGGAGTATGCCAAGCCCCACTTCAACAAGGGCGCCACGCTCTTCATGCTGAAGCGCTACGGCGAGGCGCTCGACTGCTTCGAGCGCGTCCTCGAACTCGAACCGGGCCACGAGAAGGCCGAAAAGAACGCCGCGCAGTGCCGGCGACATCTCCAGGAGCGCGAGGCCGACGCGGCGGGCGCCAAGGAGCAGGCGGAGAAGGCGGTCGAGGCCGACGAGTTCGCGGAGTTTGAGGAGTACAAGTGACGGCGGCGAAGGGAAGGGGAGGTGAAGGGGTGGCGGACGAGGGCGGCGGCAAGGGCGCGAAGCGGCCGCGCTATGGCGGGTCCCTCGTCGGCGGCGCCGTGTTCCTCGCGGGGCGGCGCGACCCCAGGAGCCGGCGCGACAAGCCCGGCCTCGAGACGGGGCCCTCTACGGGCCCCACCGCGCCCGCCGCACCGGCCGAGGCGCGCGCGGGCCTCGTGAACTCGACGGGCCTCACGAACGGCCGCGGCCTCGTGAACGGCCGGGGCCTCACGAACGGGCGCGGCTCGGTGAACGGGCGCGACCTCGTCGGCGGCAAGCGCCAAAGGCGCGGCGCGGTCACGGGGCGCAAGACCGAGAGCGCGCTTGCCGAGAGCGCGGGGTTCCTCGACACGAAGGGGCTCACGAACGGCAAGGGCCTCACGAATGGCGCTGGGCTAACGAACGGCAAGGGCCTCGTGAATGGGCGCCGCCTCATGTACACGGAGGCCCAGCGCGAGCGGAGGCGTGGCTTTGCCAAGCGCATGTCGGCCGTGCTCGCGGTGACGCTCGCGTTCATGGTCGTGTTCCTGCCGGCGCTCTACTCGTACTTCCTCGCGCCCGCGCCGGTCACGATCGACGGGAACTTCGACGACTGGGCCGAGTGGGAGAAGGCGGCCCTCCTCCCGGACGACTCGTCCGACATGGGCGAAAACCCCAACATCAACATGGTCGGGTTCATGGCACGCGCCTCCGAGCGCGACCTCTTCCTCTACACGGCCATGCAAGCCAGCGGCCATCCATTCAATGGGCCAGGCAGCCAAGGCGCCGAGAGCGTGCGCATCCTCATCGACCGGGACCAGTCGGCCTCGACGGGCTACTGCGCCTACGGGATCGGCGCGGACTTCATGGTCGAGATCGTCGGGTACCTCGGCAAGGCGCAGAGCTCCGTGCTCAAGGCGTACCCGCCGGGCCAGGGCTCCTGCGACGCGCACAGCGACGCAGGCGCATTCACGTCAGCCGGCGCCGTGCGCGCGGCCTCGGGCGGCGCGAAGGTCGAGGCGGCCGTCCGCCTCTCCGACCTCAACAACATGCGCCCGACCGACCACCCGTACATCCTCGCGATCACCCAGGACTCGACGGGCCGCACGGATGTGGGCGACGGCGTCTTCACGACGGAGCCAGGAGTCATGTGGGTGCGGCAGGGACCTGCGAGCCCCGGCGCGATCACGAACACAGGGGAGACGATCGTGCTGACGCTCTCGGCGAAGGCCTACCACACGGACATGTCGCTGCTCTCGATCACGGTCGCGGCCGACAGCGCGAACACCGGCGGCTGCGTGCAGCTTACGCGCGCGCGCGTCGACGGGAGCTTTGCGGGGGTGAGCGCGAGCGGGTCGGCCTGCGCGTCGAGTTTCGGGTCGGTGCAGTTCTCCTCGATTGCCGCGTCGCTCTACAACGCCTCGGCGGGGTCACGCCAGATCGACATCTACGGGCGCGCGACGGGCACGGCGGGCGTGAGTGTCGTGCGCGTCTTCGTGCGCGGCCCGGCCGACATCCGCGTCGGGACCGTCGGGTCGGGGTTCGCAGGGATCGGGTCCGTGATCCAGCCCTCGCCTTGGACCTACAACTACGTGGGCGCCGAGCCCTCGAACATCCGCATTGACGGCGCGTTTGCCGACTGGAACCGCGTGGGCAGCGCCACGCCGGACGCCCCGAACGACGTGGGGGGCCCGAGCGGCGCCACGCCGGGGGGCCCCAACCAGCCGAACCGGAACCTCAATGTGGACATCCGCGCCAGCCAGGCCGATGTGAGCAGCGGCCCGAAGGTCGTTTCTTTCATGCTCCAAGTTGCCGGTTCGATCATGGCCGCCTCCCAGTTGCCGGCCCCCTCCTACCCGCGCCCGCAGGAGCCGAGTACGGGCGGGGGCGGGGCGGGGAGCGGGCAGGGGCCCGCGGAGAATGTGGCGACGGTCTATGTGGACACGGACTCCAGTGCGACGACGGGGTGGAAGCGGTTCGCGGGGATGGGCATCGACGCCATCATCGAAGTCCACGGGACGGGCGGCGGCTATGCACGCGTGCCGCGCGTGACCGGCACCTCCCTCGTGATCTGGCAGCCTTCCTCGCAGTCCTTCCTCTCGAGGCCGACCTCTTTGCAGGTGGGATTCGACTCGTTCCGGATGGAGACCCAGGTCGGATTTACGGATCTATGCGGGACGAACTGCGGGCAGGTCCGGTTCGTGTTCCAACTTTCCGACATGGGGTCGCAGACCGACACGACGGACGCCGTAGCGGCCTCCTTCAGGGGCGGTGGCGATCACCTCCAACTCGATGAGACCGAAGTGCGCACGCACAATGCCTGGCAGGGGGACCTCACGGTCCCCGTACTGTACCTCCGAATCGCCGGTGCCTCGACCAATCAGGAGACGGGCCGGATCGACTCACTCCTTGCTCGCCTTGAGGGCGTGTGGCCAGGGGACATCACCGGCGTCTCCGTGTACGAGGACGTCGGCACGGTGGGCGCGCTTGACCTCGCCGACTTCTCCGTGCCCCCGGCGGCCAAGGGCGCTCCGGGCGCCGACGGCATCGCGGAGATGCGATTTGCCGACCCCATTGTCTTGGCGCCAGGCGCCGAGTTCCGCGCGATTGTGACTGTCGACATCGCGATGAACGCGACGGCGCCGGCTTGGCTGAACGTCTCCGTTGCAGAGGTGCAAGGCGTTGTGGCGCTCGGGGTGCCCGAGGTCCTGTACACGTCTCATGGGGAGCGCCACGGGGTGCAGGTCCGCGAGTGGGTCGACGCCGGGTTCCGCACGACGACCGACATCTCGCTGAACGAGATCAGCATCTCGGGCGACTGGGTGGAGATCTACAACAAGGGCTCGACGACGGTGGACCTCACAAGCCCTCAACTATGGGTGCGGGAACGGTCCTTCGACGGAGACACGGACACGGTGATCTCGAATTCCTCCTGGAGCGGTTCGATCACCTCGGGCGGGTTTGCAACGCTGGATGTAACGATCGATCAATCGGACTCGTCGACCACATATACGATCGACCTGCGGTGCGCCTGTGGGGCGAATGGCAAATGGATCACGGTGGACGTGGAGCCGATCCCCATTTCGGCGCCCTCGACGGGGACGTGGGGCCGCTTCCATGACGGGACGGGTTCGTGGCAGACCACCGACGCCGGCACGAAGGGCTCGGCCAACACGATCCCGGAATTCAGCGACCTCGCCGTCCCCACGCTCGGCATCCTCCTCCTCGTGGCAGCCTCCGGCTGGCGCCGCCGCGCCAAGACCGGCGCCGACCCCGATCCGGCCACCTAACGGGTGCCTGCGACCCGGATGGCTTTTATAGCGCGGCCAAAATCCTACAGCAACCCGCGGCGGTGCCAAGCCATGCCTCCCCTCCTTCGCAGCGAACCCATCCTCGAGTCCCTGGTAAACCGCCTCATCAAGAAGCGCAAGCGCGCGGCTTACGAGATCTCCAAGGAGAGCTTCCAAGGTGACGACACGGAAATCGTGAAGCTCTACGACGAAGACGGGACGGTGCTCGGCCAGGTCGCCTTCGTGAAGACCCAGGCTGGCGAGATCGACCTCCAGGTCATCACGGTGAACGACTGGAGCGAGGAGGCGGCCACCGTCGAGCGGCTGCTCAAGTTCATGGACCGGACGGCGAAACTGAAGAAGGTCAAGATGATCCGGGCCGAGCTCTACATGTCCGACGCCAAAACGGTCGACAAGATCGAGCAGATGAAGGCCTACGGCTGGCATACCCAGGACGTCGGTCGGATGGGCCAAAGGGCCTCCCACACGCTCGTGCGGAAGCTGGGTTGAGCCGCTGGTGCCGCCTGGCTCGGAGGCGCGAGCCTTCGAGGCCCCGAGACTGAAGCGTTAAATAACGTCCAGTCTGTGAGCCGTGGGGGCAGGGAAGTGGCCGAGAACGCCGGGGCAGAAGAGTACGTCTGCCCGAACTGCAACGAGCCGGTCGAGCCCGAGTGGAAGGCTTGCCCGAGTTGCGGGGTGGAGTTCGCGGGCGCCGAAGAGGAGGCCCCTGCGCCGCCTGCGCCTGCCCCGCCGGCGCCCCCTCCGAAGCCGGCCGCGCCGCCGGCTAAAACCTCACCCCTTGCTGCCAAACCCGCGCCGCCTCCCAAGGCCGCGAAACTCGCGCCGCCTCCCAAAGCCGCCAAGGAAAAGGCCCCGGCCAAACCCTGCGCCCCCAAAGGGGCGGCGCGCGGGCCCGCATTCCTTGCGCCGATCACGAGCCGCTTCGGCTTCATCGGGCTCATCGGTCTGCCTGTTGCCGTTCTGGGGCTCGGCGGGGTTTTTGCCGTCTACAACTGGGACACCTTGTTTGGCGGCCAGTCGGTCAACTCGATCGGCCCGAACCAACAGGGCGCTGTCATGGGCGCCGTCGCGGTGGCCGGTCTCGGGGTTTTCCTGACGCTCCTCGGGCTCATGCTCGCGCGGACGCCGCGCGCGGCAGCCGACCTGGAAGCCCGGCCGGCGGCTGCCGAGGCCGAGGCGCCCGTGGAGGCCATCGTCCCCTCGCGGCCGCCCGTGCTCGTGGAAGTCCCTGAACCCGAGGTCGAACGTGAGTCTGAACCGGCCTTGGCGCCCTCGCCAGCCCCCTCGCGCGCACCGGCCGCCGTAGCCGAAGCGGTCGAAGTCGAGGAGGAAGAAGAGGGCGAGATCGAGCTCCCCGGCGCCCCACCCCCGACCCCTGCCATCCCGGTTGCGCCGCCCCCACCGCCATCGCCAGCGGCCCCGCCCGCGCCGCCCAAGGCCGCCGCGCCGGCAGCCGCGCAGGAGCGCGACGAACTCGAGGACCTTTTCGGCGAGCTCGAAAGCGAGGTCGCCAAAGCCGAAGAAGAAGAGGTCCACTACGAGTGCCCGAACTGCCACGGGATCGTCGGCGAGGCGGACACGACCTGCCCGCACTGCGGCGTCGTGTTTGAGGGGTAGGCCCTCAATACTCAACCGCGATCGCGGGGCGCATCGGGACCGCGGCCTCTGCCTTCCCACGCAGCCGTTCGGCGCGCGCATCGGGGTTGTCCGCGCTCATCACTTCGACGAGGGACCCGAACTCCGAGGCGAGGAACGCCTCGTTTTCCTTGAGGACGCGGTACTCGTCGAAGTCCCGCGTGCCTTCGGCGCGCGCCTTGAGGTCGGCGGGCTTCATGGAAGCGGCTTCCTTTACGGCCTCCTGGACGAGCTTCGGCGCGGCCTTCATGTGCACCTTGAACGCGCCGTCGGCTGCAAGCGCCTTGAGCACTCGGCCCGCGTCCGGCTTGCCGTGCGCCTGCGCGTCTTCGAAGACACGCGCGAAGGTGGACCGCTTCCAGGGCTCTGCGGTCACGAGGCTGATCCGCTTGGCGGCACCGCGCTTTGCCCGTCCGCCGGTTTCGGCCGCGAGGAGCTCGAATTCCGCGGGGCCGGTGAGGAGCACGCCCTGTTCCTTGGCCCGCGCGCGGACCCCTGCCGGCACGCCCGCGGCCGCCACGACCCATGCGCACGTCAGCGCGCCTCCAGCGACCAGTCGGGCCGCTTTGTCCACATCCTCGGCCGACGCCGCGCGCCTTGCCTGGACGAAGACCCCGACCTTCTCGCCCTGCTTCGAAAGGACAAGCGGGACCTTTTCGGCCCCGAGTTGGAGGTCGCGCTCGCAGGCGGCCGGGAGCGTCAGGGTTTCCTCGCGCCCCAGAAGCTCGCCGCGCACCGTCTTGCCCGCGGCGTTCTCAATGACGCGGACGACCTCGCCCTGCAGCTGGAACGACTCGGCGACCTGACGGATGCGGCCCGTGTCTGCGAGGACGGCCTCGAGGTACGCCTCCACGGCCTCCGCACCCGCATCGCGCTTCTTGAGGTCGGACCGGGGCATCACTTCGAGGGAGGCGAACCCCGGCTTCCCGAGCGCGAAGTGGAGCTCCTCGGCAAGGTGAGGGGTGATGGGGCCCATCGCCGTGACCCACTCGCCCGCCAGGTCCTTCAGGAGGCGCAGGTCGCGCCCGCCGCGGCGCAAGTACCACCGCATGTCGGAAAGGACGCCGAAGTAGAGCGGCGAGGCCACGGCGCGGAAGTCGAGCGCCCGCCACCCCTCCTCGGCCTCCAGGAGCCGGCGCGAAAACGCCGAGGAAAGCCACGCGCCGAGCGACGCGGGCGCGGGCAAGGACTCGTTGGCGCCGGCGGCCACAAGGTCCCCGGCCGCAAGCGCACGCACGAGGTCGTGCACGCGCCCCAGGCGCTGCCGGTAGTCGATCACCGCGTCGGGGTCCCATTCGATGTCGAGCCAGGGGGCGGCCGCGTGCGCGTAGTACAGGCGGAGAGCGTCGACGCCGAACCTCGCCGCAAGCTCCGCGACCGGCTGGGCCCCGCCCTTCGACTTCGAGAGCTTTGCGCCCTCGGGGCTCGTCACCCAGAAGTTCACGAAGATCCCGCGGGGCCAGTGCGGCGCTTGGAGGACCCCCACATGGGTCTTGATGAACGCGGGGAAGTGGACCGTCTTGTGCTCCTTGCCGCCGAGGTTGATGTCCAGAGGATACCAGTAAAGGAAGTCCCGCCGGCAGGCCTCGGCGACCGAGGGCGAGACGCCGTCAAGGCGCCCGGCCTCGCCCCGGCCCAGGAACACAAAGTCGAAAAAGGCCTCGCTAAGCGCCTCGCTCTTCAGGTCCCCTGCGTTGACGTAGGGCGCGACCACGTAGAAGGCCGGGTAAAGCGTCGAGTCGGAGATCGGCTCAATGGTCCAGCGGTCGTCGAGCGGGAAGCGGGTCCCCAGCCATGCGCCCTGGCGGATGCACGCGCGGTCGGCGAACCACCGCAGGGTCGAGGGCAGGTCGCGCGCGTACTCGGGGGGCGTGACGGCCATGGTCTCGGCGTGGGCCGCCGAGGCGCTTGTGAGTTTCTCATCGCTGTAGCGGATGAACCACTGGTCCGGGATCCTCTTGATGAGCACCTGCTGGCCGCACCGGCAGACGACCTCCTTCGAGAATGCGGGGAAGGCGACCGCCTCGCCGACCTCGGTGGACTCGCGCACGAGCCGCTCGCGGGCTTCGCTGCAGAGCATCCCGGCGTAGGCGCCCGTGTTCTCGAGCATGCGGCCTTGGTGGAACTCGAGGGTGTAGACGTCTCCCGTCGCCTTGTCGAGCGCCTCGCGGTCCGAGGTCGAGGTGACCTTGTGCGCGCGGACGGCCGCCTCCGCGGGCGCCGTTCCACTGGGCGGGCCGCCAGGCGCGCGCACGATAACGATCGGCTTGAGGCCCTCGAGGAGCGCCGCGTCGAGGCCCGCGGGGTGCCGCCGCAGCTCCTCGAGCGCCGCGAAGTCGTACGGCGCGTGGCCAGGGACGCTCATGACAA
>JBGPNV010000104.1:0-8291 GCA_041487695.1 Thermoplasmata archaeon
CGCGACGATCTCGCCGTTCGACGACTCGACGCCGCCGTACACCCGCTGCTGGAAGGTCCCGGAGTCGGTCATGATGGGGCCGTCGAAGCCGAGCAGCCCGTGCAGGCCTTCTTTGAGCGCGCGCGCCTTGAGGTCCTCGGAGCGCCGGATGATGTAGGCGTTCGTGATCAACGCGCGGAAGCCGAACTCGTCGCGCAGCGCCGAGGGGGCGATCTCGCTTAAGTTGGGGTTCACGACGGGCAGGAGCGCGGGCGTCTCGATGCGGCCATGGGGCGTCGAGAGCTCGCAGCGGCGAGCCAGGCCGTCGCGGTCCTTGAGTTCGAAGCGCAAGGCAGGGGCCTCCGGCCTTACGAGGGGGGGGATGCCCAAGCCATGAGCTCCGGGTGTCCTTCGAAACGTGCGCGGACGGGCTTTGAAAGGTCGGCAAGGCGCGCTGCAGCCTCGGCCTTGAGGTCGCCGGGGTGGAGCGTGCCCCCAAGGTAGGCGGCCTCGAGCTCCGCGTACCCCGAGAAGGCCACGTCACCGCCGAACTTCGCTTCGCGGTGGACCGTGAGGGGGCCGCCCCCAAGCGGCTCGAAGAGCAGGTAGTGGTAGACCTCCAGCACGGGGTTCCCTTCCACGGCTTTCGGGCAGAAGGCCTTCTGCATCTTGCGGAGGATCTCCGGGGGCGTGTCGTGGAGGGTGATGGAGGACGAGGGGTCGCTCTTCGACATCTTCGCCTCGACGGGGTCCATCCGCTCGCCGCCCTTGAGGGAGCCAAGCAGCGGCGTGTGGACCGCGACGGGCTTTTTCCAACCGGTCTTGTCGCAGACATCGCGCGCGAGCATGGGGGCCTTCCGCTGGTCCATCCCGCCGGCCGCGATGTCGAGCTCCATGTGGAAAATGTCGGCCACCTGCATGGCCGGGTAGAGGATCTTGGACGAGTCCACGTCGGCTTCGTCCTCCTTGCGGCCCATGATCGTGAGGGCGCGCTTGACGCGGCTGAGCGACGAGGCTTTCGCCGCGCGCACGACCCGCTCCCAGTACTTCGCCTCGCCGGCGAACTCCGAGGCCCACCGGAAGGCCGTTTGGGCCGGGTCGAGGCCGAGCGCCAGGAAGGCTTCCCGCTGCGCCGCGCCGCAGGCGCGGATCCGCTCGAGGTCCCCCCCGAACTTGTCGTTGATGAGGGCGTGCCAGTCGGCGAGGAACACGGTGATGTGGCAGCCGGCCTGCTGGAGGCGCCGCAGCATGTTGGCCGTGATTACGTTCCCGATGTGGAGGCGGCCGGACGGCTCAAAGCCGATGTACGCGCGCGGGTGCTCCTTCGCCCTGAAGAGCTCCTTCAGCTCCTCCAAGGTGACGACCTCGGCCGCGTACTCGGTGACGAGCCGGACGCGGGATTCCAAATCCAAGACGGGGCCCCCTCCGGACTGAGCCCCGAGGGGGACGCCGCTTTTCAACATTGCGCGCGCAACGGGCGGCTGGGGCACCTCCAAGCCTTCTTATGGCGCGCGCCGTTTGCCCTGCGGGGGAAGGCGCGCTGGCCGAAAAAGTCCGCAGCGTGGAGATCCGCAAGGTGCTGGACTCTCGGGGCAACGCGACGGTCGAGGTCGAGGTCGCCACGAGGAGCGCCCGCGCGCGTGTTGCCGCGCCTTCCGGCGCCTCGACGGGCGCGACCGAGGTCAAAGCGCTTCCCGAGGGCGGCGCGGAGGCCGCGCTCCGGGTGTTCCGCCGGAGGGCGGCCCCCAAGCTTCTAGGGGTCGACGTCGAGGACCAGGAGGCCTTTGACGAGGCCCTCGAGAAGGCCGACGGCACCCCGGACTTCTCGGGCATTGGGGGCAACCCGGCCGTGGCTGCGTCCCTTGCCTGCGCGCGCTGCGCCGCGATGGGCCGCGGCCTGCCCCTTTGGGCCTACCTCTCGGGCCGGCGGAAGCCCGAACGGTGGCCGGGCCCCCAAGGGAACCTGATTGGGGGCGGGGCCCACGCCGTCGGCGGGACGGATATCCAGGAGTACTTGGCCTTCACACGCGGCGCGCCGCCCTCGAAGTCGGTTTTTGCCAACGCGATGGCCCACCGGTTCGTCAAGGAGGATCTCAAGGCCATGTTCCCCGGGGAGCCGCTCGGCCGGGGCGACGAGGGCGCGTGGATCGCTGCGACGACGAACGAAAAGGCGATGGGCGTGCTCACACGCTGCTTGGCCAAGGCCTCGGAGGCGACGGGCCTTGATGTGGCCCCCGCGCTCGACTTTGCCGCCTCGGAGTTCTTCCGCAGCGAGAAGTACCACTACAAGGACCGGTCGCTCACGCCCGCCGAGCAGGTCGACTATGTCGAGATGCTCGTCGAGGCGCACGGCATCGTAAGCGTCGAGGACCCGCTGGCGCAGCACGACTTCGGGTCTTTCGCGGAGCTGACGCGCAGGGTCGGCGCCCGCTGCATGGTCGTCGGCGACGACATTTTCACGACGAATGTCGAGCGCATCAAACGGGGGATCCACGAGCGGGCGGCAAACGCGGTGCTCATCAAGCCGAACCAGATCGGCACACTTACGGGGACGAGGCGCGCGGTCGAC
The DNA here is from genome assembly GCA_041487695.1 of Thermoplasmata archaeon. Lineage (GTDB taxonomy): Archaea > Thermoplasmatota > DTKX01 > DTKX01 > DATEUP01 > DATEUP01. The sequence goes on from JBGPNV010000104.1 coordinate 2,549, forward strand.
CTCGCCCGGCGCGCCGGGTGGGCGACGGTCACGAGCCACCGGTCGGGGGAGACCTCCGACGACACGATTGCGCACCTCGCGGTCGCCTTCGGCTCGGTGGGGCTGAAGACTGGCGCGGTGGGCGGGGAGCGCGTGGCCAAGTTGAACGAGCTCCTGCGGATCGAGGAGGCCCTCGGGAAGGCCGGCCGGCGCAGAGCGCGCGCCTAAGACGCACGCGGCCCAAGGCTTATGTCTGGAAAGGCGCCTTGAAAAGGCCGTGGCAGAGCCTGCGGTTCACCCGCCCCCGCCTGGCGCTCACGAGGCGAGCGCCGTTCCCCACGAAGGGGCTACCTCGGAGCGCATCTTCCGCCAGAGGCTCATCAAGGCCCTCCTCCGGTTCAACATCAAGGACCTCCGGGCGATGTGGCGCGAGGAGCTCCTTGAGCCCCACATGCACCTCTTCGTGCTCCTCGTCTCCGCTTTCGCGGTCGGGATCTTGATTTGGCTCGCCGAGCCCCTCCTGCTTTGACGGCGGCTCACTTGCGCGCGCGGGCTTCCGCGAGGACATTCTTCACGATCTGCTCGGCGCTGCCAAGGTAGTTCATCGGGTCGAGGACACCGTCGAGCTCGGCCGGCTTGAGGCGCTTCAAGACCTCGCCGTCCCGGCCGAGGGCCTCCTTCAGCGTGAGGCCCTCCGACTCGGCCGCCATCGAGCAGCGGCGCACGAGCTCGTGGGCGTCCTGGCGGCCCATCCCCTTCTCGACGAGCGCGAGCATCGCCGGCTCGGCCATGATGAGACCTCGCGTCGCGGAGAGGTTGCGCCGCATGGCCTCGGGGAAGACTTCGAGCCCGCGGAAGACCTCCGAGGTCGAGCGGACGCACTCGTCGGTGAGCAGGAATGCGTGGGGCAGGATGAACCGCTCGGCCGAGGAGTTCGTGAGGTCGCGTTCGTGCCAGAGGACCGCGGACTCCATCATGGGGTACACATTCGCGCGCGCGACCCTGGCAAGCCCGCAGACCTTTTCGGAGACCACGGGGTTTCGCTTGTGGGCCATCGTTGAGGAGCCGACCTGCTTCAGGGCGTCAAAGGCTTCCGCGACCTCGCCGATCTCGGGCCGCTGCAGGTTGCGCACCTCGGTCGCGAACTTCTCCATCGACGTCGCGATGTTCGCAAGCGCGCAGACAAGCTCGACGTGCCGGTCGCGCTGGAGGATCTGCGTGGTAGCCGTGGGCGCGGCGAGGCCGAGGTCCATCATGACGAACGCCTGGAGCTGGAGCGCCTTGGGCCCTAACCCTGCGCCCGTCCCGACGGCTCCGAGCATCTTGCCCACGCAGACGCGCTCGCGCATCTCGTCGAGGCGCTTGAGGTGCCGCTGGACCTCGCTTGCGAAGACCGCGACCTTGAGGCCGAAGGTGGTCGGCACGGCCCACTGCCCGTGGGTCCGGCCCACCTGCACGGTGCGGGCGTGCTGCTCGGCAAGGGCGCAGAGGACTTCGAGGAGTTCCTCGAGGGCTTGGGCGATCACCGCGAGCGCCTCGCGCGCCTGGAGGCCGTTTGCCGTGTCGACAATGTCGTTGGACGTGGCGCCCAAGTGCACGAACCGCCCCGCGGGCCCTGCGGCCTCCGTGAGCGCGCGCGCGACCGCCATGATGTCGTGCTTGATCTCCGCCTCGATGACGCCGACACGCTCGAGCGTCACCTGCCCGCCCTGGGCCGCCTTCGTGATCGCCTCGGCGTCGGCCTTCGGGATGTTGCCCGCGCGCGCTTGGGCGCGCGCCAGGGCACCCTCGACCTCAAGGAGCTTGCGCAGCTTGGACTCCTCGCTGAAGATCTCGCGCATCTGCGCGCGGCCGTACCGGAAATCCAGAGGACAAACGGACATAGGGAGAGAGCGAGAGACCGAGGACGGGGGCAAAAAGCCTTCCTGGGGGGAGGGGGCCCAAGGGGCGGGGCCGGGGGGAGCCCGCCGCGCGGCGCCGGGGCGCGTGAAGCGCGCCGCCCACCCCCCCTTCCGGGGCTCAAGGATGTGCGATCTGGACGCCACCTCCAAACCTTTTATAGCGGCCCCCCGGATCGGCGGCCACTTGGCCAGACGTGTCCGTTTCGTCGGGTTTGTCGCGGCGCTTTGCGCCCTCGCCGCGGCCGCCCCCGCCGGGCCCCTCTCGCTCGCGGCGGCCGCGCACGAACCCCTCTCGACCACGGCCCCCTTTGGCTTCCCTCTCCTCGAGGGGCCCCAGGCGAAGGTCGAGGTCGGCACCACGGCCCCGAGCGGGAACGCGTCATCGTTTATCGGCAACCAGCCCGCGTTCGTCAACTTCTCCGTTTGGTGGTGGGACAGCGGGTCAGCCACGACCGCGCGCGTCGTGGTCGATGGGATCTCGTTCCCGATGGCCGTCGCGCCAGGCGGCGACGGGGACGATACGAACGGCACCCTCTACGTCCTGAAGCTCAACGGCTCGGCCCTTGCGATGGGCGACCACGTTTGGCACTTCGCCTTCCAGGGCCCCAGCGGTGCCGCACGGCTCCCCGCCACGGGCGACTTTGGCCAGCTGCGGCTCGACCGCGCGGACCGGTTCCTCTCGGAGGCCGTGAACGTCACCGTGCGCCAGATCGTCAACCAGAGGCAGGCCAACGGGCTGCCCACACTCCGCGAAGTCGTGAACAAGACGATCTTCCTCCTCAACACGAGCATGGGGACCGACTGGGACCCGGTGAATGGCTACAACTACTCGGACCCGAACCGCTTCATCACCCAGCCCGCAGGCGCGACGGCCGACAACAAGGAGGCCTTCGTTGGGCCGACGGGAGCCAGCCGCGCGCGCTATTCCGACACGGCGTCCCACAGCCCGAACAGCCAGCCCGCGATCAAGCAGGCGCTCGTCCTGCGCGGGGTGCTCCTGGCGACGGGCCTTTTCAACGACAGCGACATCGAGATTTGGATGGAGCCGATCCTCGTGAATGGCACGCTCTACGGCCACCCGTTCCTCCGCATCGCGCTCCACGACCTCTCCGAGGCGCCGGGCGATGGGCCCGTCAACGGCGACCAAAAGATGGACGCCGACATCTGGGGCTATGGCCTGCCAAGCCCCGTGGCCGTCGGTTCCCACTTCCGCGAGGACTTCGACGGCTCAAACGACGCGCCTTACGACGGCCGCGTGGGGTGGCCCCAAGTCGTCGACCCGTATTCGGTCTACGTCATCGCGCCCTATGCAAGCACGTTCAACGCGACCTCCCCCGACGGCACGGTCACGACCTTCTACAAGTACGATTCGCGCCCCAGCGCGGCGGCCACGAACCCCGTCCTCTACGGGACCTCGTGGACCGACGAGCCTGTCGTCTTTGACGGCCTCTCGTCCAACCAGTCGGCGGGCCTCGACCTCGCGTATGACTGGGTGATCGAGGGCACCGTCTGGTCGGGCCTCGGGCCCGTCTGGATCCTGCCAATCCAAGCGGTCGGGCTCTACACAGTCACCCTCACCGTGCGCGACGCCTTCGGGCAGGTCGACTCCGCCACGATCTCCTTCTACCTGCACGGGAAGGCATTCGTGCGCAACCCGATGCCCGACCAGGAGTTCGTGGAAGACGGGCGACGCCAGATGAGCCTCCAGGCCTACTTCGCCGACGACGATGGGTTCTCGACGCTGACTTTCGAATTTTCGACGACCCCCTCGGACAAGCTCTTCGTGACGCGGGTCCCCTCCTTCAACCCGAACATCAACATCACGGCCGCGCCGGACTGGTGTGGGGTGGGCGAGGCGCTCTTCAACGTGACGGACGGCTCGTCCCCTCCGTTGCAGGTCCACATCAACGTCACGGTAACCTGCGTGAACGACCCCCCGGCGATCGTCGGCCTGCCCGAGTGGGTCAACTTCACGGAAGACCAGGTGGCCGTGCTCGACAACATGGCCACGCGCGCGATCGACGTGGACGGCCCCTCACTCACTTGGACCTTCGGGAATTCTCTCCTTGTGAATGGCACCTACAGCCCGGGCAACGACTCGTTCCTCTTCTCCGCGCCGCAGGACCGCAGCGGGTCGGACCGCGGGGACCTCTGCGTGAGCGACGGCGGGACCCCCGTGTGCCAGAAAGTCAACTTCACGGTGGCGCCCGCCAACGACCCGCCGCAGGCGCTCGCCCCGGTGCCCGACCAGGCGGTCGACGAGGACGCGCCCGAGCACTTCTTCCTGCTGCCGGACTACTTCAAGGACCCAGACGGCGACACGATGTCGGTCATCGTGACTCCAGGCCCCGGGGTCGACGCGGGCTACCGGGACACGTTCCGCCAAGTCTGGTTCCGCCCCGTTGCCAACTTTTCGGGGAGCACCTCGTTTGCCCTGCACGTTTGCGACCCGCAGCAGTCGTGCCTGAACGCAACCGTGCATGTTGTGGTGGCGCCGGTGAATGATGCGCCCGCGGTCCTCACAGCCGCGCCCACCGGCTACGCGACGGCCGCCGAGGGGGACCGCCTTTCCTTCAGCGTGACGGCGACCGACTCCGACAGCCCCACGCTCACCTACACCTTCTTCATTGACGGCGTAGACCAGGGGGCCGCATTCCAAGGCGCCTTCGAGTGGCTCACGAACTTCTCGTCGGCGGGCCGGCACGAGGTCAACGTGACGGTGAGCGATGGCGCCGGCGGCGTTGCGACCTACCACTGGCTCGCGCAGGTCGACGACCAGAACCGCGCGCCCGCCGTGGCGATCCTGCACCCGATCGCGACCCAGTTCAAGACTGGCGAGCTCATCCACCTCGCGATCGAGGGCGCCGACCCTGACGGGGACCCGGTAAACTACACGTGGTCCTTCGGAGGGGTCCTCCAGACCATGTACGGCCCGGAAATCGACATCCGGCTTTCGAGCGAAGGGAATGTGACCGTGAGGTTGACCGCGACCGACGGCTCGATGGCGACAACGGACACGCTGGTCCTGAAGATCGTCTACCAGGCCCCGGTCGAGCCACCCAAGAACAACACGAGCGGCCCCCCGGCCACGACGCCGCCCGGGTTCCTGCCGGGCACGGGCGCCCTGGCTGCGCTCGGAGCGATGGCCGCGCTCGCCGTGGTTGCCGCCGAAAGAGTCGCGCGGCGCCGGAGGTAGCCCCTTGGACGCACCCCCAAAGGGCGCGCGCCTTGAAGTCGAGGCGAAGGCGGCGGCGAAGGACTTGATCGCCGTAGAAGCTCGGCTCACGTCGCTTGGCGCGGTGCTCGACGCGAACAAGGTCGAGCGCGACGAATACTGGGCCCACCCCTCGCGCGACTTCGGCGAGACCGACGAGGCGCTGCGCCTCCGTGTGACGACGGCCGACGACGGCGGAGGGTGGACGAAGGCCGACCTCACGTTCAAGGGGGCGAAGGTCGACGCGCTCACCAAGACGCGCCCCGAAGAGACGGTCACGGTCGCGGTCGACGAACGCGAGTCCCTGCGCAGGATCCTCACGGGGCTTGGCTTCCGGCCCTTTGCCGAGGTCGTGAAGGAACGGCGCGAGTTTGTCCTGGAGGGCGCAAGCATCTGCCTCGACAAGGTCGAAGGCGTGGGCACCTTCGTGGAGGTCGAGGTCATTGCCGAGGAGCTTGAGGCCGCGCGCGCGAAGGTTCTCGACATTTTCAAGCGCCTGAAGCTCGACCCCTCCGAGCGGCGCTCGTACCTCGAGTTGCTCCTTGGCAAGAAGAAAGCCCATTAAGGCGCGTGCTGCTTCCCCGAGGGAGAGGTCCGCCGATGGTTGCCACCGCCTCGCAGGGGACGCCCCAGCCGCTCTACACGGGGA
>JBGPNV010000105.1:0-8249 GCA_041487695.1 Thermoplasmata archaeon
GTAGGGGAATTCGAAGAACACGGACCCGCCCGTGCCCGTGATGATGTTCTGGGGGTTCGTCCAGTTGTAGACGACCTTCGAGCCGCAGCTGTCGTTCTTGGCCCCGATCGGCACGCGGGTGCACGCGAGGTCGTCGTAGACGATGACCGTCGCCGCAAGGGCCGGAATCGCGCGGTCGCCGTGGTTTTCCACAAAGACGAGGAACTTGATCATGTAGCCCTCGACCTGGCTCACCGACGGGGCCGTGAGCGCCGTGGGTTCGGCGCCAAGGTCCTGGGGGTTTGTCACGTAGGACTGGATTGTCGGGTTCACCGCCGCGTCGAAGTGGTAGCTCGTGATGTGGTAGACCGCGTAGCAAACCGCGCTTGCGCGGAAGTCCGAGCGGCCTGTAACATTGACCTCGTAGTCGCCCGCGGCAAGGCCAACGGGCGCCGCGACCTTCACGAGCACCGCCTTCGTGCCCGTGATGTTGAGCTGGTGGTGCGACGGTTCGAGCGTCACGTTGAAGCCCTCGGGCGCGTGCGCTGTGAGGGTCACCGCGTCACCCCCGTTGCCGAGGTTTGTGAGCGCGAGGACGAAGTTGGCCGTCGCGATGTTGTTCGGGAAGGAGAAGGGGTTGAGCTCCGTGTTCGTCTCCGGCGGGTCGAGGCCGCAGGCAATCTGCGGCAGGATGACCACGGACAGGTTGACCTCGACGAAAATCGAGAGCCCCAGGTCGAGCTGCGCGTACTCGGAGCCCACCCGCACCGTCTGGGTGTAGACGCCCACCTGCGCCTTCGTGAGCTCGCGCGGCACGATCACGGTCGCCTGGAAGCCGAAGGTCGCGTTGGCGTCGAGCAGCTTCTTGCCTTGCGGGGGCGACAGGAACACCTTCCAGTCGGACAGGTTGAAGACCTGGATCGTCAGGCTGTCGAGGTAGTTGCCCCCGTTGGTGATCGTGAAGCTGAACACGACTTCCTTGCCGATCTCGCCCGTCTGCGCGGCGACCGGCGAGACAAGCGGGATGTAGATCTGCTTGACGGCCACGTGGAATTTCAAGGAGGTGTTCGGCGCGGCCGGCGTCACGTTGGCAGCCGACGTGATATTCACGGTGAAGTCATACGTGAGCACGGGCGTGCCGATGGGGATCGTGACGAGGAACTGCGCGGTCTGGTTCGACCCGGCGTCGCCCTTCCAAGGCATGACGAAGTCGCTTGGCGTGACCAGGGTTTCCCAGGTCTGCCAGTTGGGGAAGTTGCCGTCCACCAGGCGCGCGGTGCCCTGGTCGGGGCCGTTGCCGAGGTTCGAGACGACGAAGTCGAAGCGAAGTTGGTCACCCGGCACGCCCTCGATCGTCGAGGGCGTGCCCCCGGGGACCCTTCCGGTGATGAAGAAGTACTGGTCCACCTCGATCCTCGTGTAGGGCGGATAGACGAAGAGGTTCTGGCCGAGCGTGAGGGCTTTGTAGGACGTGCAGTTCAGGGAAACCGTGGAGTTTTCGCGCGCGCGCGCTTCCGGAGGCACGGTCACGTTGACCTTGACCGTGAGGTTCTGCGAGATGTTGAGCAGGTTCGTGAAGTTCACGCCCGCCTGGTAGTTCATCCCGCCGGCAAAATTCCAGGACCAGTCGTCACGCGGCACGGTGACGTTGCAGAAGAAGTAGTCCTGCGTGTTCCCGATGTTCTTCAGCCAGAACGTGACGGTGAGGCTGCTTTCCGCCGCGGCCCGGAGCGCGTCGTCCTTCGCGCCCATGTCGAAGCGCGGCTTCGGCGGGATGTGCACGCAGAGGGGAATCTTCCGGGTAACCGTCGGCGTGCCCATGCGGTGGGTCTGCGCGCTGATGTTGAAGTAGTGATTTTTGTTCTCGGAGTCCGCGGATGGCGTGAGGATGAGGCTGATGTTCGTGATGGGGGCCGGGGCGGGCAGGTGCGAGCCCGAGTAGAGGTAGACGTCGAGCCCCTGCTGCGACGGGGAGTAGACGACGCCGCCCGTCGTGAACGTGTTCGAATTGGCCGAGTCATAGGAGGGGGGGTTCGAGAACGCGTCACCGGAGGCCGTGAGGATGGCGACCCAGTTGTCCCCGCGCATGGCGGGGGCCGTCGAGTCGTCGACCCACACGTAGGTGGGGGTCGCGATGAGGCTCGTGTCCGTCCCGTTCATGATGAGGGTGAGGTTCCACTGGACTTGCTGGCCGGGCACCCATTGGCGGCAGGTGGTGTCCTCGCCCCCCTTGAAGGTGAAGCTGAGGTCGACCGCGGCGGCAGAGGCGGCCGGGGCGAAAAGCACGGGGCCAAGCACAAGGAGGAGGTTGGCAAGCGAGAGGGCGACATAGGAGCGGTTCTTGTGGGCCATTGGAAGGTCCTCCAGGCAATAGTGTTCGCAAGACCTGAAGGATGTTATTTAGCGTTTGTGGTTCTCGGCCAGACGACTTGATTCTTGGGGTTGAAGGACGCCCCGGAAGTGGTCGCGGGCAAGACCGTACGCAACGGTAATCTGAGTGCACGTGAGTCGTGGGGGCAACCGGCGGGGGGAGGCGGGGGAAGGACGGGCGAGAAAGGACGTCAACTCGAACGGCTGCGCAAGGCCCGCGAGGCCTCGCGCGCGGGGGGCGGCGCGGAGCGCGTCGCGAAACAGCATGAGGCGGGCAAGCAGACGGCGCGCGAGCGGGTCGACGGCCTGCTCGACCCGGGGTCCTTCCTGGAGCTCGACCCCTTTGTGATGCACCAGGAGACGAACTTCAAAATGGCCGAGCGCCGCGTGCCGGGCGACGGCGTCGTCGCCGGGCTCGGCCGAATCGCCGGGCGGCCCGTGGCGGTCTTCTCGCAGGACTTCACGGTCTTCGGCGGCTCGCTTGGCGAAATGTTCGCGGCGAAGGTCACGAAGGTCATGGACCACGCGATGAAGAACGGGTTTCCGGTCGTCGGCCTCAACGATTCGGGCGGCGCGCGGATCCAGGAGGGCGTGAAGTCGCTCGGCGGCTACGCGGAGATCTTCTTCCGGAACGTGATGGCGTCGGGCGTCGTCCCCCAGGTGTCGATCGTCCTTGGCCCATGCGCCGGTGGGGCGGTGTACTCCCCGGCGATCACGGACTTCGTGATCATGGTGAAGGACACCTCGCACATGTTCATCACGGGGCCCGACGTGATCAAGACGGTCACGCACGAGGAGGTCACCTTCGAGGAGCTTGGCGGCGCGATGACGCACGCGGAAAAAAGCGGCGTCGCGCACTTCGCGGTGGCAAGCGAGGAGGAGGCCTTCAAGACGGCGAGGCGGCTCCTTGCATTCCTGCCGCAAAACAACCGGGAAAAGCCCCTTCGCGGCGAGGCGCGCGACCCCCTGGAGCGTGAGGACGCTTCCCTCAACGACGTGGTCCCCGAGAGCCCCAACAAACCCTACGACATGGTCGATGTCGTGAGGCGCGTGGTCGACGACGGCGACTTCCTCGAGGTCCACGAGCGCTTTGCCCCGAACATCATTGTGGGGTTCGCAAGGCTCGCGGGCTTCCCGATCGGGGTCGTGGGCAACCAGCCGAAGGTCCTTGCCGGGACCCTCGACATCAACGCGTCGACGAAGGCCGCGCGGTTCGTGCGCCTGTGCGACGCGTTCAATGTGCCGCTGGTCACCTTGGTCGATGTCCCGGGGTCCTTGCCGGGTACGGACCAGGAGTTCGGCGGGATCATCCGGCACGGGGCGAAGCTGCTCTACGCCTACGCGGAGGCCACGGTCCCGAAACTCACAGTCATCACGCGCAAGGCCTACGGCGGCGCCTACGACGTCATGTGTTCCAAGCACATCCGCGCCGACCTCAACCTCGCATGGCCCACGGCGGAGATCGCGGTCATGGGGCCCGAGGGCGCGGTGAACATCGTCTTCAGGCGCGAGATCGAGAAGGCGGCGGACGGCAAGGCGGAGCGCGCGCGCCTCGTGAACGAGTACATCGAGCGCTTCGCGAACCCCTACATCGCGGCGGAGCGGGGGTTCATCGACGACGTGATCGAGCCGAAGGAAACGCGCCCGCGCCTTGCGCGCGCCCTGGAGATGCTAGAGGGGAAGGCGGAGGCGCGCCCGCCAAAGAAGCACGGGAACATCCCGCTTTGAGGCGGGGGGGCCACGAGGCACGTTAGTGCGTCCACCAGGGCAGCCGCTCGCCGTAGCCGGCGAGCCTTGCGCCCGAAAGCGCGGCCGCGTCGTAGGTCAAGGCGCGCAGGTTGTCGGGTCCGAGGTCGCGCGGGTCCTTGACCCCGGCCGCTCCGGCGGCGCGCTTGGCGTCCTGCCACAGCGTGCGCAGGGCGGTGCCGAGGCGGTCGCCCGTGGCCTTCCAGTCCGCCTCGGTCGCGCGCTCGGCCTCGGCGGCGAGGCGCACGGGCAGGCTTGTGGCGACAAGCCCAGAGCCGGCGGCCATTGCGAGGGCGAGGACGACGCCGTCCGTGACGGCGTCGGTCACGAGGAACGCGGAAGCGGCCCCGCGCGCGCGTACGCGCTGGGCATCGCCCGCGAGCGCGGCGAAGGGGAGCGTTTGGGGGCCCTCGCCCTCCTGCAAGCCGACGCCGACCGCGCCGGCTGCGCCCGCCGCGCGCAGGGCGCCGGCCGAGGGGACGCGCCCGGGCCCCACGAGGAGGAGGACGGGCGCTTTGTAGCTCGAGAGGGCGCGCAGCGCTTCGACGAGGCCGGCAAGGCCCTCCTCGGAAGGGAGCGCTGGCGCGCCCATCGGCCCGGCAAGCAGCGCCGCAAGGGCGCCGCAGGGCGCGACCAGGTCGGGCGTGAGCGGCTCGCCAGGCGCCGCGCAGAGGACAAGCGGCACGCCCGCGGCCTTGAGGACCGTCTCGTGGGTCTTGAGTTGGCGCGCCGATACGAGCAGGCCGGCGCCGACCGCCGAGGCGCCCCGAGCAAGCGCGGCCCACACCTTTGCCTCGGGGAGCGAGAGCGGCGTGGTGTCGAGGAGGACCGGGACACGCAGGGGGGGTGCGCCCTTCGCACCAAGCATGGGGCGCGCGGGCAGGGCCGGAGGCACTTGCGGCACGTCCCGGCCCGCCGTCGGGCCCACAGGGAGTAGGGCGAAGGGGAGCCCATGGGGCGCTGCCCCCGAGGCGAAGGCCGACTCGCCGGCCCAAAGGCGCGCCGCCTCGCGCGGACCGGTCAAAGCGGCCCGCCCCCTTGCGTTTCGGCCCCGTCCTTCGAGACCGTGACGCGAGGGCCCTCGCCCCGCGCAGCGCCCCCGGAAACCTTGACGTGCGCCGCGGCCGAAGGCGAGGGCGGGGCGGAAGGGCCGCTCCCTCCAGCAAGGGCAACAAGGCGGATGTACTGCGAGGGCTCGAGCGTCGCGACCTTCACGGCCGCCGCAAGGGCCTTGAGCCGGGCCGCGCCCGGCTCGTCAAGGGGCGCCGCTCGCGCGCAGGCCGCATCGAAGGCAGTCCCCTGGCGCACGAAGATCGCGCCCCCGGACATCCCGGCGCCCACGGGACCTGCCGCGGCGCCGAGCACCGCAAGCTCCCCGCCGCGCATCCCCGCGCCGAGGCCCTCGGCCGCGTTGTCCTTCACGACGACCTCGCCCCCCGACATCCCCATGCCGGCCGAGGCGCCGGCGTCTCCGAAGATGTGGAGAGAGCCTCCCTGGAGGAAGGCGCCCGCGCCTTCGCCGGCGCCGCCCACAACCTGCACGACCCCCGCGGTCATCCCGTAGGCGAGGCACCGGCCGACGGACCCCTTGGCGACGACCATCGCCCCCGCATTGTACGCCGCGAGGAAGTCGCCGGCCTCGCCGTCCACGACGACCCCGACGCGCGAGGCGAGACCCACGGCCACGGCGCGGTGGCCGCGGACGTCCTCGAGCGTGAACTTCACGCCCGGCTTCGCGTGCTTCGCGATGAGGCGGTTGACCTCCTCGGAGGTCGCGCCCTGGTCCCCCCCCGCCACCCTCGTCCGACCTCCGCTCCCCTCGAAAAGCCCGCGGGAGGGTTAACCGTTTGGCCCGGAGGCCTGCGAAAACTCGCACGCGGCGCCCGCGGCCTCGACGTTCCTGGCGATGTCGGGGGCAAAGGTGCGGTCGATCTCATAGCCGAGGGCGTCCCGCCCAAGGCGAGCTGCCTCCGCAAGCGTCGTACCGGTGCCCGCGAAGGGGTCGAGCACGAGGTCGCCTTCGACGCTGAACATCGAGACGAGGCGGTGGGGCACCTCGGGCGGGAAGGCCGCCGAGCGGCGCAGGTCCTTGCCCCGCTCCTGCCTCGAACCCTTCACCTGCCAGAGCTGGGAGAACCACACGTCGCGCTCGGCCCTGGTGAACGCGGAGCGCGTGCGCGTCGCGTCGAGCCGCGGGAATTTGCGAAGGGCGCCTTTGCGGAAGATGAGGATGAACTCGCAGTCGAGGGTCACGTAGGCGTTCGGCGGCAGGAACCCCGACCCCAGGAACGCGTTGGGTTTGTTCGTCGGCTTCTTCCAGAGGATGTAGGGCAGCGCGTCGAGGCCGAGCGCGAGGAAGGCCTGGGTGACGCGCGCATGGTTCGGAAAAAGGCGGAAGCGGCCGTCGACCTTGCGCAGCGCGTCGCCGACGACCACGCAGGCAAGGCCGCCGGGGATGAGGGCGCGGGCGACTTCTCGCCATACCTCGTCGAGGAGCGTGTGCATCTCGTCGTAGGTCTGCGCCCCCTGCGAGGCGAAGGGGGCGTCCCACATGGCGATCATGGGGTAGGGCGGAGAGGTAACCGTGAGCGCGGCGGACGCGTCGGCGACCTCGGGCATCGCGCGGGCGCTTGCAAAACGCACGCGGACCGAGGGCGGTCGTTTCAAACTCGAGTGCCTCCGGCTTCCCCTCCCAATCGATGCTCGGGGCTTTAGAGCCGCGCGACGAGGGCGCGAATGCCCGTCCCGCTTTCACCCGCCCCGCTCCAGAAAGGCCCGATCGCGAGGGACGCGGCCGCAGGAATGCGACCCGAGTTCCTGGGGGTACCCGCTCCCACTGGGTGGCCGTTTTTCGCGCTTCGCGGCGCGCGGCGACTCGCCCGTGAACGTATAAGTACAGGCAGGGCCGGTCGAGCGACCTGAGGTCGCAAGACCTCACCAGCGGGAGACGATCAGATGGCGACCGTACTCGGACGGAAGAACCAAAGGGCGGTGTCCGCCGTGATCGGCACAATTCTCATGGTGGCCGTCACAGTGGTCCTTGCGGCCGTCTTGTACGTGATGGTCTCGGGCATGGGGCCGACCAGCCAGCCGAAACCCCCGACCGCCCAGTTCCAAACGGGAACATGGGGCGGCAACACGACGGTGGCGTCCTACAGCGTGGGCGTCAATTCGGCCCAGGACGTGGCCGGCATCAACGTCTCGACGCTGAAGTACGTCGTCGCCAAGGCCGACAACACGCCCTGCTACACAGGCGTGGCGCTGCTCAACCTCACGATGTGCGGGAGTTTCAAGGTGAACGTACGGTACCTCGACACGACGGTCAACGGCGCGATCTCGCCGGGCGATAGCGTCCTCGTGACCGTGACACCCGTCACGGGCAATCCCCTTTTGGCGGGCAAGCTCACGGTCCAGACCAACGAGGACAAGGTCCTCGGCATCGTAGCGCTCTCGTGACGCCCCCTGCGTCCTAGGTAAGCCCAGAGGCCCCGGGGGTTGCTGTTCCCGATCGGAAACAGCCGGCGCTTCCCTTTTCTCCCGTCCCTTGGCGACCGCCTCTCCGCCCCGGCCCCGTCCAGACCCCTCCGCTTCTTCCTGTAGCGGCTTTTGGACTCCTGGCGCGGCGCTTTCCCGCCGGGGAATCGCCCGAGATTCGCCGGTGAACGTATAAGTACGGGAAGGGCCGCTGGAACGACTTGAGGTCGAAAGACCTCACTAGGAGGACAAAACCAAATGAAGACAGTATTTGCAAAGAAGAACGAGAAGGCTGTGTCCCCCGTTATCGGCACCATCCTGATGGTGGCGATTACGGTGGTCCTTGCGGCCGTCTTGTACGTGATGGTGTCGGGCATCGGGCCCGGCAGCACGTCGAACCCCCCGACCGCCCAGCTCCAAGCTGGTACCTGGGGCGGAACCGCGGCGAATGCTTCGTACAGCATCGTCGTGATTTCCGTCAAGGACGTCGGTGGGATCGACCCATCGTCGTTGAAGTACGTCATCGCGAAGTCGGACAACACGCCCTGCTACGCAGGCATCCAGAACTTGAACCAGAGCCTGTGCGCTGGCTTCAACGTGAACGTCCGCTACCAGGACACCACGACGCCTGGCGCGATCTCGGGCAGCGACAGCATCATTCTCAACGTGTACCCGGGCAC
>JBGPNV010000106.1:0-8243 GCA_041487695.1 Thermoplasmata archaeon
CGCAGGGCCCGGCGAGGTGAACCGCACCGTGATCAACGGCTCGGCGCGGGGGATCTCGCTTGGGTGCTGCGGCGTTGCGGCGCCTCCAAGCGCGCCTCTCACGATCGACGGTTCGACCTTCGATACGCAGGGGCCGCCGGTCGTGCTCGGCGCCGGGACGCTCACGCTGCGCGCCTCGGCGCTGCGTTCGAACGCCTCCACGGGGATTTTCTCACGGGCGGCGACGGCTTCGGTCCTTATGTTCGGCGCCGACGCGCAGATTTCGGGCCCCGGCGCGGCAAAGGTTTTCCGTTACGGCCTTGTCCAGACGCGCGTCGTATGGGAGGACTTGCGCCCGGCACCTTTCCTGGGGATCCATGTCCGCGACTTCACCACGGGCGTGGACGTGGGGCAATGGCCCACGGACGGCGAGGGGTGGGCCGCCCCGACGTTCCTCCTCTTCCGCACGACGGTCTGGGACGGCGCGGCCGAGACGGGCGGCCCCGCGCACCTCTTCCTCTTCAACGCGACGGACGGGAACGCGACGGCTTCGAGCTTCCCCCGGGACGTGCAGGCGGGCGCCTTGATCACCCTCATCCTCCCGGACGACGCGCCGCCGCGCCTCACGCTCAACATGCCGCCCGAGTACTACACGCCACAGAGCGGCGGGGTCTTCACGGGCGAGGCAGAGGACTTTGAGACGGGTGTGACGGTCGTGGAGCTGTCGGTCGACGGCGGCCCCTATCTGGCCATCACGCCCCCCAGCACGCCGCGCCTGGGCGTCGTGAACTTCTCGCTTGCCGTGGCGGGCCTCGCGGCCGGGATCCACGTCCTCGCGGTGCGCGCCTGGGACTCGGTAGGCAACACGGCCGAGGCGTCGGCCTACTTCATCCACGACGACCAGTACCCCTCCGTCACGCTGCCCTTCGGGCTCGTCACGAACACGCGCTTCCTCAACATCACGGGAAAGCTGAACGAGCCGGGGTACGTCGAGATGAAGGGCAACGGCACGGTGGTCGACCCGGAGGACTACAGCTTCACGCTGCCGCTCTACCTCGGGGCGGATGCGGAGAACATCGACGTGCTCGTGAGGGACCTTGCCGGCAACGAGCACAACTACTCCTTCGTCGTGCGGCTCGACGTGGTCCCCCCGCAGCTCGAAATCACGAGCCCCCGGAACGGCTCCTGGGTGAACGACGACCGCGTCCAGCTGAGCGGCCTCATCGAATTCAACTCCGAGCTGTCGTTGAACGGCGTGCCGCTCACGGTGTCGTCCGTAACGAATTTCACGATCACGGCCGTGCTCGTCGAGGGGGAGAATGTGCTCGTGCTGTCGGCCGTCGACCTTGCGGGCAACAGGAATGTCGCTGCGGTCACCGTGTTCCTGGACTCGGTGCCCCCGCCGCTCGACGTGCTGGGGCCCGACGCCCAGCGCCCGTCGCCCTCGCGCAACGTCACGCTGCTGCTGCGGACGGAGCCCGGCGGCGAGATTTCCGTGGAAAGCACGACTCTCACGGCGGTGGGCGCGCAGGTCGAAATCCCGCTGCGCCTGCTCGAAGGACGGAACGTGCTAAGCATCCAGGTGACCGACCGGGGGGGCAACGTCGTGGTGCGCTCGCTCGCGATCACGGTCGACAGCCTCCCGCCCACGGTCAACTTCACCGGCGGCAGTGAACTTGCCACGGCAAACGCCACGTTCTTCCTCACGGGCGTCACGGAGCCAAACGCCCAGGTCCAAATCGGCGGCTACACGGTCCAGTCGGACGGGGCGGGCGGGTTCTCTCTCCCGCTGCGGCTGCGTGCCGGCACGAACACGCTGCCCGTCGTCGTCCGCGACGGCGCGGGCAATCTCTTCAAGACGACGCTCACGATCCTGGTCGACGAGCCGCCGCGGACGCAGGCACCGGGCCTTGCGGCGCCCGCGGGTGGGCCGCTCGCTCTCCTGGCGATCGGCGCAGGGCTCGGCCTCGCGCTCCCCTTCCTAACGCGTTTCGTCGCGCGGCGGCGCGAGTGACGGCGAGGGCTCCCTTAGCCGCCGGAAACGGGCGGGAAGAGGGCGGCCCGGTCGCCCGTGCGCAACCTGCGTGTGTCGTCTGCGAACTGCCCGTTCACGGCGATGAGCGCCGGCCGGCCGGCTGACGCGAGCGCGGGGAACTCGGTAAGGAGCCGCGCCCGAAGGTCGCCGACGGAGGCGCCGGGCCCCAAGTCAACCTCGACGCGGGCGCGCCCGGTGGCCTCGCGGTGGGCGGCAAAGAGGAGGACAGGGATGCGGGGCATGAGGGCCAGACAGCCGAGCAGGGGGCCGGGCAAAAAGCTTGCGCCCCTTTCCGCTGCGCGGGTCTAGAACAGCTTGCGCAGGACGAGGAGGTCCGTGAGCGTGGCTTTGAACCGGATTTTCTTACCCATGTAGGCGCGCATCGGCGAGACCTCCCCCGCAAAGATCCCGAGCATCGTCGCCTTGTCGCTCGTCACCACGACCTCGGGGTCTTGGCACGGCCCATCGCGGACGCCATCGATGGCGTAGTCCTTGAGGTGGAAGTGGTACGTTTGGTCGCCCGCAACGTCGAGTTGGATCCAGCGGGTCATGTCCTTCAGGGTTTCCTGAAATTTCACGTCGCTCTTCGCGCGCTCGTTGAACTTCAAGACAGCGGCCTCGAGGTGCGGGCGCAGTTCGCCGCCGCCTTGGGTTGATGACGCCGCCGTCACGCCTCACCCCCCTTTTTTTTAAAAACCGTCGAGCGAATGGTCCTGAAGGCCGGCTTCGCGCAGGAGCGCCTTGGCCGGTTCCCAGGAGCGCCTGGCAAACGGCGGCAAATCCTGGTTGGCTCTAATATAGCCTCGGAGGAAGGCGACCGTGGCGGGGTCGCTGGGGTACCCCGACCCGATCGGTTCACCAACGGAAACGGCAAGGGCGCGGATGCGCCGGTCGCGCTCGACTTTGGCGAGGATCGAGGCGGCCGAGACGGCCGGGTAGCGGGCGTCGGCCTTGTGCTCGACGGCGAAGCGGTGGACGGCAAGGGAAGGGGCCTCGCGGGCGAGGCCCTTCACGAGCATCCCGCGGAAGGTGGTTTCCGAGGCGTCGGCGGCGTCCGCCTGGAGCGCGGCGAGGGTGGAGACCCGGAGCGGTCGCGCCGCAGCGGCAACGGCTTTCGCGAAGGCCTCCCCCTCGATCGCGTTCAGGCTGCGTCTCGACCGCCCGCGGTCGATCTCCTCGGGCTCAAGGACGACAAGGGCGAAGGCGGGCAGGCGCGCCTTGAGCTCGCCTTCGAGGCGCTCGCGGGCGGTGGGCGAAAGGACCTTCGAGTCGCGCACGCCGAGCGCGGCAAGGCCCTCGGGGTCGTCGGTAATCGCGCAGGCCACGACGAGGGGTCCGAGCACGGGGCCGCGCCCGGCTTCGTCGACGCCGGCCGTAAGGGCTTTCAAACGAACGCCGCCCGCGGGGTCAGGCGTGGGAGTGCGCATGGGCAAGGGCCTCCGAGACGCCGTGCGGGACGGTGGGGTGCTGCTCGGCCCCGCAGTCCTGCGATTCGACCTGGATGGTCGTGTAGTGGATACCGAAGTCTTTCTCGACCTTCGCGTGGGCGGCGGTGAGGAGCCCCTGGAGGTCGACCTGCGGCCCCGGGGTGGCGACGAGGTGTGCCGAGAGCGCGTGGACGGACGAGCAAAGGCTCCAGACGTGGAGGGAGTGGACGCCCACCACCCCTGGCAGGGCTTTGAGGCCCTCAAGGACCTTGGGCACCTCGATGTGCGCGGGGGTGCGTTCGAGCAGGATCTCGAGGGAGTCGCGGACGAGTTCGATGGCGCCGCGGAGGATGAGGAGGCCGATGAAGAAGGACACCAGGGGGTCGAAGATGAAGTTGCCCGTGGCAAGGATGAGGACGCCGCCGGCAAGGACGCCGATCCCTGAGAGGAGGTCGCTAAGGACGTGGAGCCTCACCCCCCGCATGTTGAGGTCGTGGGCGCCTTTGAAGCGGCGGGAGAGGTAGAAGTTGGCAAGGATGGAGAGGAGGGGGACGGAGACCATGAAGGTGAGGTCCGTGGGCTCGGGGTTGACGAGGCGCTGGATGGCTTCGAAGTAGATCGCGCCGACGACAAGGAGGAGGAGGAGGCCCGAGAGGAGGGCGGCCACAATCTCGGCGCGGTGGGCGCCGAAGGTCTCGCGCTCGTTCGAGCGGCGCTTGGACATTGTGACGGCGGCGTAGGCCACACCGTAGGAAAAGAGGTCCATGAACACGTGGCCGGCGTCGGAAAAGAGGGCGAGGGAGTTCGAAAGGAAGCCCGCGTAGATTTCCACGGTGAAGACGAGGGCGACAAGGAGGATGGCGGCCCAGAGGGCGGAGAGGCGGCCCGCGTCGGTTGCGATGTGCGGGGCGCCTGCGGGCAGGGCGGGCGCACGCTTGGGAGACCCGGGTGTTTCCGGGGGCCCTTCGCCAGGAGGCGGCGCGGGGGGCGAGGCGGCGGGGGGGGACGCGCGTGTGTCTTTGACCTTGACTTTGACGGGGGAGGTTTCCTCGGCCTCAGGTTTCGAAGGCTCCACCTTCGGCCGTTCGACCGCGCGAGCAGGGCCGCCGCGCTGGATGTGAGGCGGGGGCGGCTTGGCTTGTGCCACGGACCCCGAAGGCGGCGAGGCCCCGCCGAACCTGGCGGTCTTGGGGCCCTCGGGTGAAAGGGAGGCCCCGTCCGAAAGGGGCGGGGCGGCCTCCAGGGGCAGGGCGGGCTTCAGGGGCAGGGCGATGGGCCGCGTTTCGAGCGAGCGGGTGGGCGCGACGGCTTTCGCGCCTTCGTCGGAGGCTCGGATGCGCACGCCTGGCGGCGCGGCCTTGCGCGGGCGCCCCTCGCCTGGGACTTCCTCGTCGGCCACGCTCACCCTCCGGGGCCACGTGAGCGGGGGACTCGCGATAAATACCTAGGGGGGCCCTGCGCTTCCGGGCTTTGGGAAGCGCCCCTCGGAGACGACGACAAGGAGCACGCCCGCGAGCGTGATGGCGCCGCCAAGCGCGGTCGAGGGGGGCGGGTGCGTGCCGAAGAGCCACAGGGCGAGGACCGACGCCCCGATAGGCTCGACGACGTGCGTCGCCGAGACGACCGTCGCGCTTAGGTAGCGCAGCGCCCAGTTGTAGAGCGTGTGGCCGAGCATTCCCGGGACGAGGGCCATGGCGAGGATGAGCGATAGGTCGGCGCCCCCGGGCGGCGCAAGCGGGGCGCCCCCAAGGAGCGCCGCGGCAAGGAGCGTGAGCGCGGCGGCGCCGTAGACGTAGCTCGTGTAGACGAGGAGGGGGAGCCCCTCGCGCCGTTTGAGCCGGCCAATGAGCAGGTAGGCGGCAAGCGTGACGGCGCCGCCCACGGCAAGCAAGTCGCCCACGAGGTTGGGGTTCCCAAGGTCGGCGCCGAAGATGAGGGCCACACCCGAAAGCGCGAGGAGGATCCCCGCAAGCGCGGGGGGCGAGACCCGCTCCCGCAAGTAGAGGTGCGAGGCGGCCGCCACGAGGATGGGGTGGGAGGTGACCAGGACGACCGAGGCGGTGAGCGAGGTGCTCTTGACCGAGGGGATCCAGAAGCCGAAGTGCGCGCCAAGGACCACGCCGAGGCCAAGCAGGAGCAGGGCGTCGCGCCTCGGGACTTTGAGCGCGCGGGGACCTCGCAGCGCGAGGAGGGCGCCGAGCACAAGGAGCGCCATGAACGCGAGGCGCCAGAACGCGACCGTCGCCGCAGGCGCGGCCGTCGCGAAGACGAGGGGCGCGGAGGTCGAGATTGCGAGGGCCGAGACGCCAAGCCCGAGGAAGGGGAGGCGCCCCCCGGGCTGTTCCTCCCGCTCCGCCACGCGCCAGGGCCTCCCTCGCGTCCCCTTGGGACTCTACGGCGGCGGCACGGGCGCCTCGGGGATCCCGTACTTGCGCGCGGCGACCCGGCTGTGGAAGAGCCCGTAGGTCGAGTAGATCCAGAGGCCGACCATGAGCCAGAGGCCGAAGCGCATCCAGGTGACGAAGGGCAGGGAGAGCATGAGGACGAGGGACATGGCGATCGCGCCCATCGGGACGAAGGGGACGAAGGGCGCGCGGAAGGGGCGGACGGCGTCCGGCTCGTGGCGGCGGAGCCAGATGATGCCAACGCCGACAAGGACGAAGGCGAAGAGCGTGCCGATGTTCGTGAGCTCCGCGGCCTCGCCGATGGGGACGAACCCGGCAAAGAACGCGACGATGACCCCGGTGAGGTAGATCGTCTTCTTGGGGACGTGGGTCTTGGGGTCGAGCTTGGCGAAGCGCTCGTGGAGGAGGCCGTCGCGGGCCAGCGCGAAGAAGAGGCGCGGCTGGGCGTAGAGGGAGACGAGCAGCACGCTCGTGATCGCGGCAAGGGCGCCGGCGGCCACAATGCCGGCCACGAGGTTCTGGCCGTGCTGCCCGAGCGCGTCGGCAAGCGCCGAGGGCGAGCTGCCAAGCGCCGCCAGCCCCCAGGTGGGGGTGAGGAGGCCGACGAGCACGAAGGCCACGGTGATGTACACGATCGACGAGATCCCGAGGGAGCCGAGGATCGCGATTTTCATGTCCTTCGCGGGGTTCCGGGCTTCCTCCGCGGCGGTGGAAACGGCGTCGAACCCGATGAAGGCGAAGAAGATGAGGGCGGCGCCCGTGAAGGTCCCGCCCCAACCCATGGGTTGGAACGGGGAAAACGAGGCCCCGGATACGGCGAAGGCGCCCACGACCACGAAGATCGCAAGGGCGGCCAGTTTGATGAGGACGATGACGGTGTTGAAGTTCACGGCCTCCTTCACGCCGCGCCCCAGCATGTAGGCGAGGAGGAGGACGATCCCGATGGCGGCGAGGTTGATGACCCCGCAGCCGGCGACGCCGAGCGGGTCGCACACCCCCGGCGGGTGGGTGATGGCCCAAGGCATCCCGGCGCCTTGTGTGAGGTTGTAGAAGTACCCGGACCAGCCGATCGCGACGGCGACGGCGCCCACCGCGTACTCGAGGATGAGGTCCCACCCGATGACCCACGCGAAAAACTCGCCGAGGGTGGCGTAGGAGTACGTGTAGGCCGACCCGGCGACGGGGATCATGGACGCGAGTTCCGTGTAGCAGAGGGCGACGAGCGCGCAGGTGAGCCCGGCGATCAGCATGGAGATGACGATCGAGGGCCCGGCGTGGTTGCCCGTGGCCGGCCCGATGAGCACGAAGATGCCGGTGCCCACGATCGCGCCGACGCCGAGGGCCGTGAGCTGGAAGGGCCCGAGCTCGCGTTTGAGGTGGGGGCCCTTCTCGGTCTCCGAGAGGATGTCGGCAAGGGGCTTGCGGATGAGGATGCGCTCTTTGGCTTCCCTCGAGAGGAAGAGGCCGCCGCGGGCGGCAGGCTTCTCCCCGTCGGCCACGTGCCCCCTCCCTTGAGAAAAAGGACCCTTAGATGGGCTTCGCGGTCCCGACGAAAAACGCGACTTCGATGTCGATCGAGTAGGTGATCGTGGCGCCGGGGCGGAAGATCCCGCCAAGGGGGGAGCCCACCTTGAGAGAGACGGTCCAACCGCCCTCGCCGAGGCTCGGGTCCGTGGAGTTGCCCACGGCGGTCGAAAGCGCGTCGGCCTCGCCACTCGCCTCGACGGTCTGGTTGGCGGGCATGACGTTGGGGACGGGGACGGTGATCTTCGTCCCCCCGGCGGGCACCGAGCCTGTCATGCTCCCCGTGCCGTTCGGCCCCGTGATGGTGGCGGTCACGGAGGGGTTGAAGAGAGGCGAGATCGAGTTGTCCACGTAGGAGAGGGTGAAGGTGACCCCGGTGATGTTCGAGCCGTTCACGGTGAGGTCGACGCTCGTGGTCGTGCGCTGGGGCGCCGACCCCGAGGTGCCTTGGAGCGAGGCCGTCTGGTTCATGAAAGTCACGTTGTAGGCGCGCTGGGCGGCCTGGGGCGCCGAGCCGCTCAGCATCGCGGTGCCCACGACGAAGCTCATCGCGGCGAAGACGACAATTCCGGCAGTCGCCCACACCTGGATCGTGCGCTGGGCGCTGTGGAAAGCCACTGGATACATGTGCCGCGAGCACCCGGCTTTCGCGTTATAAAGGTAGGGGATTGGCCAGGGCGGACTATCCCGGGGGGCCGTGGGGCGCGAGGAAGACGCGCGCGTCGACAGCGAGGCCGCGCTTGCCTGCCTCGAAAGCGCGGAAGGGGTTGAGGTCGAGGGACATGACCTCGGGGAAGTCCGTGACGAGCTGGGAAACGCGCAGCGCGGTCTCTTCGAGGAAGCGCACATCCGAGGGCGCCGCGCCGCGGGCGC
>JBGPNV010000107.1:0-8217 GCA_041487695.1 Thermoplasmata archaeon
GCCTGCCACGGAGAACGTCACATCGGTGAACGTGCCGTCGTGGTTGTTGTGGTAAAGCACATTCGACTCGTTGCGCAGCCACCAGGTCATGTGGTTCATGATTCCGAGGTTGCAAACGTAGAGGTCGAGCCACCCGTCGTTGTCAAAGTCCCCCCACGCGGCCGAAGTGCTGTGGCCCGAGCCGCCCACGCCGGCCGTCTCTGTCGCGTCCTCGAAGCGCGCGACGCCGGTCTCCGCGAGGAGGTTCTTGAAGAGGACATTCGGGGCGCCCGGCGAGTAGAACGTCGAGCCGTCGCCGTAATTGGTGAGGTAGAGGTCGAGGTCGCCGTCGTTGTCGAAGTCCGCCCACGAGGCGCCGTAGGAGCCGTTGAACGCGGTCCCCGTTTCGTTCGTCACCTCCGTGAAGGTGTGGTCGGCGTTCTGGCGGTAGAGGTGGTTCGGCCCCTCGTGGAGGGGGACGAACACGCCGAGCGTCCGCGAGTCGGTCACATAGAGGTCGAGGAGGCCGTCCCGGTCGAAGTCGCCCCAGGCCGCGCCCGGCCCGAAGGAGTCCGCGTCCCACCGGCTGTTTCCCTCCACGCCCGCCTGCGCCGTGATGTTCGTGAAGGTCGTGAAGGCGGGCGCGGGGTGGAAGACCTGTGTGGAAGGCTCCGTGAGGTTGAGATCGCGCACCTCGGTCCAGTCGCCCTGCCGCGCAGTCAGCGTCACGGTCCGCAGGGCGGACGCGTTCCAGGCTTGGACGCAGCGGCCTGGGGCGCGGAAGACGGGCTCGAGCTGCTCGCCGAAGAGGTTGTCGCGGACGATCGGGTCGCTGCCGCCGAAGCCGGGCGTGGCGTAGAGGCGGGTGGCGCCCTGCACGGCCTCGAAGTCCACGAGGGGCACGGAGAAGTTGAAGGTCGTGACAAAACGGCTGCGGAGCGTGAAGTCCAGGCAAACGGTCGAGTTCACTTCGACCTCGGGCGCTTCGACCGGCGTGTCAAGCAGCGTCACGCGGGAGCCGTTGAGGGCGATGATGGGGGTCGCCACGGATTCAAAGGCGACAGATTCGACCTGGGCGTTCGACGGCGCGCCGTCGAAGACGAGGCCCGCAGGCGCGTTTGCGACCGTGCAGTTACGGACCCCCAGCGTCGAGCTTGCAAGACGCACGCCGCGGAGCAGGGGGTCTGGCACGTCCGCGCCGGCACCGTCGATCCGGCAGTCCGTGAGGCCGATGCGGGAGCCCGGCTGGGCGTCCAGGGTGAACCAATGGCCGGGGGCGCCGCCGGAGAGGAGGCGCGCCGAACCCGCGATAAACGTGCCGCCCGATTCGACCGTGAAGCGCTGGCCGGCCGGGCCCGTGAAGAGCAGGGTGCTCGAGTTCAGCGAGAGGAGGGCACCTGCGGGGATGCGGACGTCGCCCCCCACCTCCAGGGTCTGGTTTGTGATCACGGTTACTCCGCCGGGCAGGACCCACGGGTTCGAGACGGGCGTGGCCGCGGCAAGCGGAAGGGGCGCCGCCATCAGCGCGGCAAGCGCGAAGGCAATGCCACGCGAGAACCCGGGTGGGCGCCGCCGCACCGCGCGCGTCATCCGGTGTTTTGCGGGTCGTTGGCCTTTCAGCCCGGGGCATGTTCTGGTCAAAGCCGAGGGCCTCAGTAGCCAGGCTCTGGCGACTCGAGGGGGGTTTAAAGCGGCGTAAGTGCAGTGCATATCTGGTGGATCGGGTTCGTGGGCGGCCAAGCGGGTCAACCGCCCTTCCGCGAGGGGGCGGGAGAGGAATTCGGTCGCTTCTCGCGGATCCGCGCTACGGAGGCGAACCCCAGGCAGGGTGAAAGGCGATGAAACGGCCGGCTCTCAAAACCGGCCCGAAGGCGGCGCACTCAAAGAAGACCCGAACGACGTCGACCGCCTCGCCCCGGTTCCAGGCAGTCCGACAGACCCTCGATGCTGAGATCCAACGCCTCTTCCCCGGTGCAGCGTCGATTTCCGAGTACCCGATGCTCGGGTGGCGGATCCCGCGCCCCCGGCGCGTCGAGGAATGGAAAGGCACGGTCGACGCGAACTTCGTGCACCTCTACCTCGCAGAGCGCAAGAACGGCATCACGCTCCACGTCTGGAATCCTCGCAACCCGTACGGCCTCCGGCAAAACGCTGCGAAGTTCGAGGCGGCCGGTTTCAAGGTCCAGGTCGGCTGCCTCCAGTTCAACCGGAAAGGGGACTACCCGATCAAGGTGGTCAAAGGACTGCTCGAAGGAGTGAGGCGGGAGATCGACGGC
Source organism: Thermoplasmata archaeon (assembly GCA_041487695.1). Lineage (GTDB taxonomy): Archaea > Thermoplasmatota > DTKX01 > DTKX01 > DATEUP01 > DATEUP01. Next base: position 2,256 of record JBGPNV010000107.1, read on the forward strand.
GAGGGCGCGCTGGGCAGGCCGGAGCGCCGGCCCCAACCGCCGTGAGACCCGCCGCGCGCCGCGGGCCACCTTCCGCACGCCCCGCCGTCAGCCTGGCTGCCTGGAAGCGGGCGTCGCGGAACACCATGGGGTTCCTGCCAATCTCTTTATTGTAGGAGCCAGCCTCCTCGCACCTGTGGCCAAACTCTCGCTCATCATAGCGACGTACAACGAGAAAGAGAACCTCGAAAGGCTCGTCGAAGCGATCTTCAAGGCGCTCCAAGGCGCGGACTTCGAGCTCATCATCGTGGACGACAACAGCCCGGACGGGACGGGGCAGCTCGCCGACGCCATGGCCTCGGCACGGCCGAACCTGCTCGTGGTCCACCGCCCCGGCAAGCTCGGCCGAGGCACGGCGATCGTGGACGGCCTGAAGGCCGCCCACGGCGAGATCATCGGCGTGATGGACGCGGACTTCCAGCACCCGCCCGAACTCCTCCCGACGCTTCTCGGGATGGCGCAGGGTGGCGTCGACGTGGTGATCGCCTCCCGGTACGTCGAAGGGGGCGGGGCCGAGGGCCGGACCTCGTTCCGGGACTTTGTCTCCCAGACCGCGCTGTGGCTCTCCCACCTCTTCCTTCCTCAGACCAAAGGCGTGCGCGACACCCAGTCGGGGTACTTCCTCTTCCACCGCGAGGCCATGGAAAACGTGCCCCTCGAGGTGAAGGGCTTCACGGTGCTCGTCGGCATCCTGGCCAAGGGCAAGTACAAGACGACCGTCGAAGTGCCGTATACTTTCAAGATGCGCGCGGCGGGCAAGAGCAAGCTCGGGTCGATGGAGATCCTGGGCTACGTGAAACTCCTGCTCAAGCTCTCGAACTACCGCGTCCTCAAGTTCATGGGCGTCGGCGCCTCGGGCGTCCTCGTCAACGACGGCGTCCTGTGGTACATCGTTTCGCACGGCGGCATCACGCCCTTTGCGGCGGCCGTCGCGTCGATCGAGGCGTCGATCCTGTCAAATTTCGCGCTAAACAATTACTGGACTTTCAAAGACAGGAAGGCACAGAAGGACCACCACAAGCTCTTCAAGTACCACCAGTCCGTGTTCTTTGGCGCCACCGTGAACTACGTGACCTTCGTGGCGCTCCTCGCCGCCGGTTCCCACTTTGTGGCCGCAAATACCGTGGGAATCGTCTTGGGGTTCTTCTTGAATTACCTGCTAAGCGAGACCTTCGTTTGGAAGCACGTTTGAGGGGACGCGGGTGCCCTCCCGGTTTTCGATGAGCCCGGGGGGCGCAACTTTCATAATCCGAAAGGCGAACGCGTGCTGGGACGGCGGGGAAAAGCGCAGTCGTTCCGTTTGTGTGCAGAGGGGTAGGGTGCCGATGCCAGGGGCGGGGGACTTGGGGACTGCTCCGGACCCCCGCAAGGCCGCCACCATCCGGGAGCTCACCGCGCGCGCCGCAGCGTTCCTGCGGCCCAAACTTGCGGACTTTGCCGACCTTTTCATGCTTGGCGTCATTCTCTTTGCCACGGGTGTTTCCCTCCTCAATCGCTCGTGGCTCTTCACCGGAAGCGCGCTTTCGGCCTCCATGGTTGGATTTGCCCTCTGCTACCTGATCGCGTCCCGTTGCATGCGAAGCCAAAAGGACCTGGGCGTCCAGCGCGTCTTCATCAGCCTCGCGGTGATGGTGAGCGGGGTGTGGCTTTTCGAGATCGCCTATCACTACGGGTGGCTTGTCCCGATTTCTTTCCTCCAGAAGGACCTTATGCGCTTCGACATCAACACGCCGCAGGGCACGAATCCCTTCCCCCTGCCTTGGGCGTTCATCATGGTTTGCCTGGCCGCCACGGGGATTCGCTACATGCGGTTGAACCGTTGGTTCTACCTTTGCGCGGCCCTCGCTTTCGGAACGATGGTCTTCTGGATCGCCATCGGGTACCCGAACTACTTCCACCCGGAGTGGTGGCCGCACAAGCCGATCTACCTCCAGGTGATCCCCCGCGAGTTTGCCAATGCGCTGCGGCCTCCCGGCTCGGACACGATCGCCTTCTGGGGCGGCTTCATGAACAGCCTAACCAAAGTCCTCGTGAGCATCGTGCCGGCCACCCTTTTCGTGCGACCGGGGCGCGCCGCCCTGAGCGCGAACGGCGAGCGCGGGTTGAACGCGCTGTGGGCTTGCGCGAAAGGGTGGGTTCCGGGCTCGCCGGTCCGCAGTTCGGGGTCCGAGGCGCCGCCGGCGGCCGCCTCTCACAACGGCAACGCTCCGCTCCCTTCAAACCCGGGCGGCTCCCAGGAAGGCGGCGAGCAACCCCTTGGAGGGGGGTCGGGGGGCGCGCCTCCGTGAGGGCGCTTGGCGAGAATGCTCGCGGCGGCCTTGCCTGGCTCGCGCCCAAGTTCCCCGACCTTGCCGACCTCCTCATCGTGGGCGTGATTGCGCTTACCCTCGCGCTCTCCCTCGTCAAGGGCTCGCTCCTTGTCAGCGGCCAGGTCCTGTCGGCGTCAATCCTGGGCTTCGCCCTGGCGTATCTCTTCGCCTCAAGGAGCCTCCGGGGTCGAAGGGAGCTTGGCGTTGAGAGGCTCTTCATCAGCCTCTGCGCGCTGGTAAGCTCCGTCTGGCTCTTCGAAATCATCTGGCGGCTCTGGGGGTTCGACACATGGAACCTCTTCCCGCAACAACTCCTCAACCTGACCTTCTCGGAGCCGTTCCCCATGGCTTGGGCCTTCTTCATGGTCTCGCTCGTCTTCGTCGGGCGCCGCTACATGGGCCTCAACCGGTGGTTCTTCGTTACGCTCGCGCTGGCCGTGGCCACCTTCGCGCTCTGGAAAGCGGTGGGGTTCCCCCAATTCCCGCACCCCGAATGGTGGCCGTCCAGGAACCCGTCGATCAACCTGATCCCAATTTCCTACAGCCACTCGGCGGTGCCGGCCGAACGCGCAACCATCGTGTTCTGGGGCGCACTCTTGAACAGCGTCACCAAGGTGTTCTGGTGCGCGCTGCCGGGGACCCTTTTCCTCACCCGCGAGAACTTGGGCGGGACTCTGGGGCAACGTCTGTGGCCGGTTTGGCCGGGGCTTCGCCGGCTCTTCCTGCCGTGGACGGAATGGGGAGACGGGGCTCCTGCGCCACCCACCCCGGATGCCGGGCGTCTCCCCGCGGAGGCGCCGGTGGCCGAGGCCGCACCCGAGGACGGACCGGTTGCGGCAGCGATGGGAGGTCCCTCGCTCCGCTGTCTCCACACTTGGGGGGTGCGCCTTGCGGTCTTGCTACGGACGAGGCTCGCCGATGCGGCCGACCTCTTCATGGTGGCGGTCATCGTCGCCGTTGTGGGTCTCGCGGCTGCAAACCACACGTTCGTCCTCACGGGCCGTGTGCTCGCGGCCTCGATCGCCGCGTACGCGTTGGCCTACCTGGTCGCCTCGCGAAGCCTCCGGCGATGCGAGGGCGTCGGGGTTGAGCGGATCTTCATGGCCTCCTGCGCGATGGTGAGCGGGATCTGGCTGTTCGAATTGGTCAACCACTACGGGTGGGTGGTTTCCTGGGAGAAGCTGTCGGCAAGCCTCACCGACTTCAACGTCCGGCCGCCGGTGCTCAATGAAACGTTCCCCCTCATGTGGTGCTTCATCATGATTTCTGTGGTGTTCGTGGGCGCCCGCTACATGCGGCTCAACCGGTGGTTCATCCTGGTTGCCGGCCTTTCCGCAGCCACCCTCGTCGTGTGGTTGGCCGTGGGCTATCCGAGCTTTCGAGACCCCTGGCGGTCACCCCAGCCGACGGAGGTCCTCCAGCTCATCCCCCCCTTGTTGGCGCACCCAAAGAACCCCGCGGCCCCCGGTTGGGAGTTCATCGCGTTTTGGGGCGCGATCTTTATCGGACTCGCAAAGTTCCTCTTCTGCATGCTGCCGGCGACGCTCTTCCTCCAGAACCTCAAGCGCGGCAGGGAAGGAGCCGCCACGCCCCCCGATGACATCCTCGCGCGGGCGTGGAAGAGGGTCGAAGGGCGGATGGCTGGCTCGCGCTCCGACCCCGCGCCGGACGCCCTACCAATATACGGTAAGGTCAGATTTATCAGTAATGAATGAAAAGTCTAAATGCTCTGAATAGGCTGGACATCCGATGGTACCCATGGCCAAGCCAAAAACCCGATCGACAAAGCGCGCGCAAGAGAACGACTGCTGCGGCTCCGACTGCTGCGGCGGCGAAGCCGGCTGCTGCTCCCTGCCCATGGCAGGCTGCTGCGAGGTCGATGCCGTCGTCACGGTGGACGCACGCGGCCAAATGGTCCTTCCCAAGGAGGTCCGCGAGAAGGCCGGCATCAAGGCCGGGGCGAAACTCGCGGTCGTATCATGGAAGAGCGGCAACGAGGTCTGCTGCGTCTCGCTCGTGCCGGCTGGCGACCTTGCTGACGCCGTCCGGAAGACCTACGGGCCGCTGCTCCGCGAGATCACGAAGGGGTAGTGGGGGCCACCCGCGCACGGGCGGGCGCGAGGCCGACCGTCCTGGGAAAGAGACGTGGGCCGCCGAGATTCGTCCTCGCGAGCCGCTGGACGCCTCCTGCCCGTTTTCGATTGGAGGGTCCTGCTCGTGCCAGGGCGGGCGCCGTCCCACCCTACGCCTCCCCAAGGCCCTCCGCGCAGCGGCTCACCAGGGCCTGTCGCAACGGGGCAACCGCCAAACAGGCAAGATTTATCCGGCACGAAAACAGCGCCGCCCGAGGGGCCTTGCGCCTCCCGGGGAAGTCCTCCAGTGGTCGCGCGCGAATTCTGGGCTCGTCTTGCCGTCGTCGCGGTCGGCCTTTGCCTTGCGGCGCCGATCCTCGCCTTGGTCGGACCACCGCCTTTCGTGACGGGTCCGCAGGATCCCGTTGGCCGGGCGGGGGCCTCGCCCCAGGGGCCCAACCTTCTTGCACCTTCCTCCGACCCGAGCGCAAGCGGGCGCAGCGCCCCGGCAACCCCAGCCCAGGCCTCCAAGGTGACGGAACTCCTCGCGAGCGGATTCACGGAAAACCGGGGTCAGTTTGGCGAAAGCGAGGTCCGGTTCGTTGGGGCCGCGGCGGGCATGCGAGTCGGCCTTGCGCCGTCCGGTGTGTACCTCTTCGTGCCCCCCAGCCCGAAAGGGCCGACCTTGTCGCCTCTCGCGGAGCCCCCGTCCCCCCTCGGTGACGGTTCGGCTGCCCGGGAACCGCGCGACGCCGCGCTCGTCCACATCGAGTTTGCCGGCGCGCGCGCGGTGGAGCCGCAGGGGTCGGCGGTGCTATCTCACCCGAGCAACTACTACCTCGGCCGCGGACCGGGCTGGACGAACGTCCCGACCTTCGAGGAGGTCGTCTACCCCTCGCTCTACGAGGGCATCGACCTCGTCTACCGGATGACGCCGCAGGGCCCCAAGTACGAGTTCCAACTGGCCCCGGGGGTCGACGAAAAGGCAATCACCCTGCGCATCTCAGGCACGACGGGCATCGAGGTCCGCGACTCGGGGGACCTCCTCCTGCGCACGAGCGCGGGGGACCTTTTCGACCGTGCGCCCACGGCCCTCGAGGGAGACACCCCCACGCGCTGCGCGTACGCACTCGCCCCCGCCAACCAGGTCTCCTTCCGGTGCGAGAGGCATTCGCGGGACGCGCCGCTTACAATCGACCCGCTCGTCTACGCGACGTTCCTCGGCGGAACCGGCGATGAGGTGGCCACCCGCGTCCTGGCCGGGGCCGGCGGCGACCTCTATGCGACGGGCCCCACGCGCTCGACGGATTTTCCGACGTCGTTGGGGGCCTACGACAGCACGGCGAACGGCACCGGGGATGTCTTTGTGGCGAGGCTCAACCCCACGGGGACAGGCCTTTACTTTGCCACATACCTCGGCGGCGGCGACTACGACATCTCCTGGGGCCTTGGGTTCGACTCAAACGGGAGCGTATTCGTGGGGGGCTACACCTATTCCCCGGATTTCCCAAAGACCTCGAACTCGCTGCCTTCGAATGTCAC
>JBGPNV010000108.1:0-8211 GCA_041487695.1 Thermoplasmata archaeon
AGGCGGGCGCGCGCCTGGTGATCAACGGCCTTGTCGTGGACGTCGGTGCCGACGGCAGCTTTGGGCTCGCCGTCCCGCTGCTGCCGGGCAACGGCACGATTACTGCGACCGCGACCGACGCCGCAGGCAACGCGGCGTCGGTGAGCCTCAACATCACTTTTGCCGACCCGGTTCCCGCATTGCGGGCCAATCTCTCGGAGGCTGCGGCCCGCCTCAACAGTACGGCGGCGCTCCTCAACGACACGCTCGCCTTGCTCAACGCCACGCGGTCCAACCTCTACGCCACCCAGTCGCGCCTCGACCTGGCGTGGGCGCAGGCCAACGCTACGGCAAGCGAGCTTGCCCGGGCGGAGGGCGCGCTGGCCGCAGTGTGGTTCCAGCTCAACCAGACGGGGGGCAACGTGTCGGACCTTTCCGCCGCCCTCGCGCTCCTCAATGGAACCGTTTCGCAGGCCCAGGCCGAGATCGCGGGGCTCGACGCCGAATCGAAGGCGCTTGGCGCCGCCCTGTCTTCTCTCGCTGAGGGACTCGATGACTTGGGTGGAAGGCAGAACGTGACCGCTGCCGACATGCTGGCGCTCGAGACCAAGGCGACCGCGGCCCAGGCGGCCCTTGCGGGGCTTGGGACCCAGCTTTCGCGCCTTAGCGACGCGCTCAATGGAACCGCCGCGGGCCTCGCGGGCGCGGAGGCAAACAGAAGCGCGCTTGCGGCGCGCGTGAGCGCGGCCGAGCGCGCAGCCTCGGAAGACGCGACGCGGCTTGCCGAACTCGAGGCCGACAAGGCCCGCGCGGACGCGCGCGCGAACGCGACGGAGGGCGAGAATGCCCGCCTCGCGGCAAGAGCCGACGAGGCCGCCCGGCAGGCCGGCCTCGCCGAACTCGTGGGCCTCGGAGGCCTTGGGGTTGCCGCTGCGGCCGTGGTCCTGGGGCTGCGCAAGCGCCGCACAAAAGCCGCCTCCGAACCTCGTGAAAATCCTTAACTATCCCGTGGCGTAACGGTGGAGCGGAGGCGGCGATATGGACATCTCTCGTGGATCGCAATCTTTTGTAACACGACCCAAGGCACCAACGGGTGCCGGACGGGCGGGCAAGGCGCGGCGCCGCTTCGCGGCACCCCTCGGGCTCGTGGCGCCCGCGCTTGTCGTGGTCTTCCTCCTCGTTTCGCCCCCCGCCCTGGCCTATGATTTGTTGCTTGGGGGCTTTGCCGACGGGTCCGATTCTGCCCTTGTGTCCTTCGACCCCTTGACTACAGAGATGCAGGGTCCCTCTCTCCGCCTCTACACGAACGCCACGGTCTCCTCCGGCAGCGTCGTCATCGCCGGGACCCAAGCGTTCGTCAGCACGACCACGGAGGAAACAAGCTCCGCGGACTTCTTCTCGAACTCGCGCGCAGACGGCGTCGCTGTCGCCAACGGGACCGTCTCGCTGGCCGGCGTGTCGACGGTCGTCACGCTTGAACTTTCCAACACGTTCCGGAATGTTTCGCAAAACGGCACGGCACTACTCGGCAGCGGCCTCGTCCTCAACGGGGTGGTCGCCGGGACGGCCGTGAGCGAGAACCTCTCGGCGCCGACCGGTGGCTGGGGGACGCTCCTCGTCTCCGCGTCCCTTCCCGTCGGCACGGCGGTCGCCGTCGACCTGCTCTTGCCCAACTCGACGGTCGCCGTCTCGAACCAGACGATCGGAGGCGTCGTGGGCCTTAGCGGCCTCAATTACCCGTCCCTTCGCGTCCGCTTCAAGCTCAGCGCCCCTTCGACAAGCGTCACGCCCACGGTGGCGTGGGCCTCCCTCGGCCAAAGGGCCGGCGACACGTTCGTCGGCGCGGGTGTTTCCCGCTCGACCACGAACTTCGTCGACCTGCCAGGCGGCGGCAAGACGCTGCCCGTCGACGGGTTCAACTTCTCCAAACTCGCCTCGAACCCCGTGCTCTCGCCCACCTCCAGCACCTGGTATTCGGCGGCCGTCAGCATGCCGGACGTCATCCCCGTCGGGTCCGACTACTGGATGTACTTCTCAGGCTGGAACGGCTCGAACAACCAGTCCATCGGGCGGGCCGTCTCGAGCGACCTTGTGAATTGGACAATCGACGCCCAGCCCGTGCTTAGCGGCACGGCGTCCACCTGGGATGCAGGGCACGTTGGTTGGCCGCGCGTGCTTCCCGACCCCTCCTCGTCGGGCTACGTCATGTATTACGAGGCCTGGAACGGCACAGGCCGGGGGCGCGTGGGCCGCGCGACTTCCTCCGACGGCCAAAACTGGACCAAGGACGCGAACAACCCCGTGCTCGTGCCCAGCGCGTCGGGCTGGGACAGCGTGACGGTTGGGCCCGTCGTCAACGTCACGTACTCCGGGGGCAATTGGACGATGTGGTATTCGGCCAACTCGCAGGCCACGAGCGCGAGCTGGGCCTTCGATTACATGAACATGGGCGTGGCAACTTCGACCGACGGGGTGAATTGGACGCGCTACGGCGGCAACCCCGTCCTTTCGAGGGGCGCCTCGTACGACACCGTCGCGGTGCGCGCCGGACACATCGTCCTTCTCGACGGCACCTATTACTATTATTACGGCTGCCACGACGGTTCGGACTACAGCGATTGCGCCGCCTACTCCTCGAACGGGTATTCGTGGACCAAGTACGGGCGCGTCATCACGCGCATCCCGGGGGGCCAAGAGAACGCGATTGCCGACCTCACGGTGCTCGTCGTCAACGGGGCTCTCGTCATGTTCTACCCCACCTACTGGACGCAAGTGAAGATCTACCGGGCCGACTCGCAGTGGAAGTCGGGGACCTCCTCGGGCACGGTCGACTTCGGCTCGTGGTCGCCGAGCCAGCTCTCGGCCGCCGCCGTGAGTTTCGCAAGCGCGGCGGGCACCTCCATGGCGCTCCAGGTGCGCTCGTCGGCCGACGGGTCGACCTGGTCGTCCTACGAGACGGTGGCCAACGCCTCGGGCGCCGTGCTCTCCACCCCGGCGCGCCGCTACCTGAATTGGCTCGTTACGGAAAGCGCCAACGCGCGGGCCTCGCCGCCCGTTTTCGCGGGCGTCTCCGTCGACTACCTGACGTACGCGTCGACCGGCCGTTACGAGTCGAACGACTTCGCCTACGCCGGTACGGTGGCCGCCGTCGGGGCCGCCCTCAACCTGACGGGCAGCGCGGGCTCGGTCACGGTCGACGTTTCCACGGACGCCGGGGGCAACTGGACGCGGGTCCCCTCGGCGTCGCTTACCACTCTCGCGAGCAACTCAACCACCCTTCGCTACGCGCTCAACCTCGAAGGCACCACGAACACGACGCCGGTCGTCGACACCGTCCGCCTCACGGTCCAGCACCGCGGCCTGCCTCAGGACGTCACCGTGCGCCTCGGCGCCAACGGAACCGCCTTCTTCAACGCGACGGGCGTGTTCAACCAAGCCGTAAACGTGTCGCTGCCGGTCGCCGCGCTCAACGCGGCGATCGCCGCGGCGCGCGCACAATTCCCGTCGGCCACCTCCGTCGACGTGCCCCTCTTCGTGACGACCTCGCACTTCGGGACGGTGGAAATCCGCGAGCCGCGCGTGACCTTCGCGCTCAAGAACCCCCTCTCGGCGGCGTTCGCGCCGTCCTCCCCGTCGGTCGCGATTTACGAGAACAACACGACCACTTTCGGGGCGAGCTACACGGTCTTCCCCGTAGGCCTCAAGGTCAACATCTCCTGGTACCTCGACGGCGTCGAGGTCGCCGGGACGCGCGACGCCCTCAACTACACGTTTGCCGCGGACTTCTTCAGCGCTGGCACGTACGCGGTGCGCTGCTTCGTCGAGAACGGGGACTTCTTCTTCAACGGGTCGTGGGACCTCACAGTCTACAACGTCAATCGGCCTCCCGTGTTCACCTTGGTTTCCCCCGCCTCCCCCGTCACGATGTCCCATTCGGCTACGGTGACCTTCACCGCGCAGTCGGCAGACCCCGACCTCGAGCCCATCGCCTTCCTGTGGCGGCTCGACGGCCGCTACTTCGACTCGGGCGTCGACGCCGTGAACCTCACGGGCCTCGCCCTCGGGAGCCACCTCCTCCAAGTTCGCGTCGCGGACGGCACCGCCGCCATCGTCGCGAATTGGACCGTCGTCTCGACGAACGATGCGCCCCTCATCGTCTCGGTCACGCCGCCTGGCAACGTTTCCCTTTCCCACTTTGCCGCGCTCACCCTCTCGGTCCTTGCAAGCGACGGCGACGCCGACCCGCTCGGCTACATTTGGCGACTGGACGGCGTCGTGCTCCTCAACGGCACGGCAGCCGCCCTTGCGCTCGACAACCTAACCCTCGGTGTCCACTTCGTCGCCCTCGCCGTGTCGGACCCCTTCACCGCCGCTAGCTTCGCCTGGGCGCTCACTTCGACGAACGAGGCCCCCGACCTAGCCTCCTTCGACCCGCCGGGCGATTTCTCCCTGTCCCACACGGCTTCGCGGTCCCTCACGGCGGCTGCAACGGACGCCGATGGCGAACCGCTCACTTTCCTTTGGACCCTCGACGGCGCGCCGCTGGAGGCGGCGGGGCCGCTTACCTCGATCGGTCCCCTAGCGCTCGGCGGCCACAGCGTGCGCCTGCGCGTGGCGGACGCCTACGAGTCCGCGGAATTCACCTGGGCCGTCACATCGACGAACGCCGCGCCCGTCTTCGTTGTGGTCGCGGCCCCCGCGGGCGGGCAGGCGCGCAGCCACACGGAGACTGTGCGGCTCGAGGTCTCCGCCTCCGACCTCGACGGCGACGCGGTCGCGCTCGCCTGGACTGTGAACGGCGTGGCCGCGGCTTCGGTGACCGGGATCCTCGTCCTGTCCCCTGTGGGCCTCGGGCTCGCAACGGTAATCCTGCACGCCGATGACGGGCTCACATCGAGCGCCTGGACATGGAGCACGAACGGCACGAACGCGGCGCCCTCCATCGCGCCCTTCGGCCCATCCACGAACCTTACCGTGTCCTTCGCCGATGCCACGGCGTTCTCGGCTGGCGCGACAGACCCCGACGGCGACGCTCTCACATGGCGCTGGAGCCTTGACGGGGCACTGCTCGACACGGGAAATACGACCTTCACCGTGGCCCCCCAGCCGCTCGGGCGCCACGAAGTGCTCCTTGTCGTTTCTGACGGGCTCCTCGATGCGCAGGTCTTCGCGGAGGTCTCGAGCGTCGACCTCCCGCCGAGCTTCTTGGCGATCGACCCGGTCGCGAACTTCACGTTCTCGCATACCGGGGCGCGCACCGTGCGCGTCGAGGCGTTCGACCACGAAGGCGCCACTCTCACCTATGCGTGGCACCTCGACTCGCTCCTCCTTCCCGAAACGGGCAACGCCACAGGACTGCGCTCGCTGCCTCCCGGCACCTTCCTCCTTCGCCTCGACGTCTCCGACGGGGCAAACACGATCACCCGGCAGTGGGCCGTCCAGGTGACCGATGGCGCGCCCGTGGTCTCCGGCCTTTCGCCCACGCCCGGCGCCGTGAGCGTCAACACGTTCACGGACATCACGTTCACGGCGAGGGCCACGGACGCCGACGGCGACCCCGTCGCCCTCGCCTGGTTCGACGGCAACGTCCCCCTCAACGGCTCGGAGGCCGTCACGCTGCGCTGGACGACCGGCGGCACGCACCCAATCACCCTCGAAGTCCTGTCGGGAGGCGTCCGGCTAACCTACACCTGGAGCGTCGCCGTCACGTCCCTCAACCGGCCGCCCTCGATCTCGCTTGCCGAGCCCAACAGCAGCATCGTACTCGCGGTCCTCGCCGAGCGCGTGGGGTTCGCCGTCGGCATCGATGACGACGGCCTTTTGCCTGTGAACGCGACCTGGTTCCTCGACGGTGTCGCGGTCGGCCAGGGCACCGGCTTCGTCTTCGTCCCCAAGAGCGAGAACCTCGGGACGCACAACCTCACCGTGCGCGTGAGCGACGGGGAGTACTCGACCGAACAAAGCTGGCAGCTGGAGATCGTTTCCCAACGGCCGGTGCAGCAAACCGGTGGCGGCGAGGGCACCCTCCTTCTCGTCGCGCTCCTCGTGGCCGCTGCAGGCTTGGCCGCGTTTGTCCAAATGCGCCGGCGCCGCAAGTAGACGCGCCGGCGGATGCCGGGCAAACCCGCGTAGAGCTCGATGACTACGGTCCCGCGGGCGGCTGCGGTGGCGGCACCATCGGCGTCTGCACGGGGTACGGCGGCGGTTGGGCGACGGCTGCGACCTGCATGCCCGGAGCGCCCGGCATCCCCGGCCCGTCCGGGTTGAGCACGCCCGACGCAATCATGTTCTTGCAGCCTTGCTCGGCATCGATGACCTGGTTCCGGTACCAGAACATGGTGAGCACGGAGATGAGGCCCGCGAGGGGCGAAAGGGTCGAACTTGTGTTGGCCGTCGCCAGAAGGGACCCAAAGGCGACTACGCCCACGATGCCGAGGACGAGCGCCACGACCGCCCCGATGACCGAGAACATGATGAAGTTGTTCCGGAGAGCGCGGCCCTTCGCCGTCATCAACCGCTCAACATAGCCCTGCAGCGCGAGCGCGAGCATGTACGTGACAAGGACGGAGATGGCGCCGCCCACGGCGGCCGTCACGAGGAGGCTTGTCTGGAAGGCCGCGAGGTTCCCGCCAATGATGGCGTTCACCCCGAAGACGATTCCGACCACGACGCCGACCACGGCCCCCACGATCGCAATGATAATCGCAAAGAGCACGAAGCGGTTCGCCTTCTCGACGCTCGCCTGGTGCGCGGCCCCGAACTCGGCCTTCCCCTGCGACAGGTTGTAGAGCCCCAGGACGCCGAGGATGAACCCAATGAACCCCAGAATCCCGACAATGAGCAGAATCGCCAGGGCGGCGGCGAGGGCTCCGAGGATTGTTGCCGCGTTTGCGTTTGCCCCCGCAGACGCGAGGCCCGCGGCCAGCAGCGCGCCGCCGACGGCGCCGATGAGGTTGTAGAGCAGTGCGAGCGTCACGCCCAACTTGAGCCACTTCAGGCCCTCGAAGGTCTTCGCGCCCGGCTGCGGCGGCGGCGCCATGTACATCGGCGGCGCGGCGTACATCGGCGGGGCCGCGTACATCGGGGGCGGTGGATAGGTCCCCGGCGCGACGGGCTGCGGGGGATACGGTTGGGGCGGGTACGGCTGCTGGCCGTACGGCTGCGGCGGGTAAGGCTGCGGGTAGGGCTGCGGCGGCGGGACGGGCGTCATGGGATTTCCTCACAGGCGAGGGGCGCCCCCCGCCGCACGGCAATGGGCCCACCCACTCCATGAACCTTGTGCCGGGCCTTCGGCGCCAACGGCGATCCCTTTCAAACGACCTGGAGGGGGGGAGCGGCCGAGCCAGGCGGCGCCGGCGGCCCGTTGCGATGTCAAGCCTGCGCGCCGCTCGAGTGGGTACGGAGCGTGAGGTTGTGGAGCCCCGAGCCCAAGGCGCCGCCGAGAAGTTCGAGCAGCTCGAGGTGGCGCTCCGCGTACGCGTGGTAATTCGTGCTGAAGACCTGGAGGACCCCGCTCACCTTGCCGTCGGCCCGGAGCGGGACCATCATCGCGGAGGGGGGCACAAGGTCATCCTCGGGGGTGGGCGGCGGGGGCGACTGCCGGAGTCCGTCGAGCTCGTCCTGGACGTAGCGGGTGGCGCACGTCCGCCACGCCTTCCGGAAGTCGTCGAAAAGGACTGGCTCACCGGAGCGGATCACGAGGCTCTGGGTGCCAAAACCGGGCGCGTCGAGCGGCAGCGGCGGGAACGGCGTGGGGTCGAGGAGGGAGGCATACCTCCGGATGTGCACGGCGCGGATGAGCGCGTCCTGCGAGCTGTAGCTCGAGACGGCAAAGTCCTCGCACTCCATGACCTCGATGACGGCCTTCCACACGATCTCGTACATGGCCTCGGCGGAGGTCGCTTCGGCGAGGAGGCGCGCCGCGTCGGCCACGAGTTCGAACTCGAGGACCCGGTCGAACGAAGGGGAGGGGGCTTCTTCGGTCATAGGGGGGTGCTCCACAAGGGCAATCGAGAGGCGGTCGCGATGACTTTCCGCCTGATGCCCGGGCCGCCCCAAAGCGCCCGCCTAATTAACCTTGCGCAAAGCGATGTTTTGGCGCTTGGGTCGCCGCCGAACGCGACGAGGTCGCCTCGGCGCCCGGGCGGAGGCCGGACCGGCAACACGGCGGAGGGCAAAGCCCTTGCGCGACGCGAGGGACGGCGGCGGTCGGGACCGTCCCCGCGGCCCGGA
>JBGPNV010000109.1:0-8168 GCA_041487695.1 Thermoplasmata archaeon
CGTCGCTCGAGGACACGGCATCGAAAGCGAAGACAACCGCGCCAGCCGAAACGCCCGGGTCGTTGACGCTCGAGGTGCTTGGCGTCGAGTTTGCGGCCGTAACAACGGTGAGGGCGGTTTCCCGGATTCCCGCCGCCTGCACGCCGAGGTCGACCGATAGGGCCCGTTCGGCTGGCGGGTTCGACGACGAGTACGCTGCGTTCGACGGCGGCGTAGTCCCCGAAAGCTCGGCAAGGGCGCCGGACGAGAGCGCGGCCGAGGTCCGCTCGTCCGCGGTCGGTGCGCCGCTCGCGTTCACGCCATCGAGCCACGTGATGACGGTCTGCGCGTCCCCCTGCGTCGCTGCGCGAGCTGGGGGCATGTCGAGGGCCGGGCTTTCCGCCGCGCCTGGAGGCAAGCCCGAAGGCGGCGCCGTCTCGATGATGGACGCAACCGCAAGCACGCTGCCGGCCGCGATCATCGTACCTGCCAAAACAGATACGATCTTTCGCCAGAGCTTCATCGATTGCGTCTCGTGGTTACCGTTTAAGAGGTTTTTGGTACAAGCATGGGCGCCAAGGACGCTTGCTGGCAATGGAATCTTCCGCATACCAAAGGCCCCTTAATTCACCCAGGGCTCGTAGGGCCAAGGAGAGGGCGAATTGGCGGGGCTGAGCTTGAGCAAGAGGCGCGTGATGGTGATCGGGACCGTTGTTGTCGTTGTGGTGGTTTCTCTGAGCGCGGCTGCCGCCACCTCGAGGGGCACCTGCGGCCGAGAAATCGTGGACGGCAACCTGGACGGTGACGGGCATTTCATCGCGCGCGAGGTTGTCGTCTACGAGGCTGGCGTCTTCCCGGGCGACCCCCTCATTGTGCGGCTGGCGGGCGAGGTGAGCGCGCCCGGTTGGTTCACGGTCCGACTGCCGGGCTTGCGCGCCCCCGACCAGATGCGTGTCGTGGGGTCTCACGTCGACGTCGCGGCGTACTTCGTCGAGGACGGTTCCCTCAACTTCTACGCCAGCCCCGCGCCCGGGACCGCCGGCGGTGAGGCGGACGTGTACTACATCGCGGGGGCGGGGAGCTGGAACCACCACTTCGAACTTGACGCCGCAGCCGCGGAATTGGCCCTGATCGCGAAGGTCGACTGGCGAGCGACCACGATGTTCCGCCACGTGGACCTCCTCCTCGTCAGCGGGCTCGTGCACACGCAGGAGGCACCCAACTACAGCCGCGGCCCTACCGCGCCGACGGCGACGACCGCGGCGGGCGCAAGCTGGGGCCTGGACTTCTCCCTGAGCGCAAGTTCGCCGGCAACCGACGGACTCGCCGCCTTCGCGATGCCCTCCTCGACGGACACGGGGATTTACATCGTCCACCGAGCGGCGGCGATCGACATTCCAGGCTCCAGTTCGCACGGGGTGCGCAGCTGCGCGCCCTCGGGTTTCTCGGTCCGGGTCTTCGAAAGCCCCGTCGAGCAGACGGACGTCGTCGTCCTCGACGACGCGCGGATCGACATGCTTCGCACCGCCTCAGGAAGGTCCTATGGCGCGCCCCTTTTTGTCGAAATGCGGAACCTCGGCGGACTCCCCTGGGCCGCCGGGCGCGTGGACATCTACCGCGACGGGATCCTTGCCGGGGCCGACGACCTGCCCTACGTGGCGCGCAACGGCACCGCGCGGCTTGAGATGGGCTCGGCCCTCGACATCAGGGCGAGCCGCTCCGTGCAGACGGAGAACGGCACCGCCTTCCACAACTACACGGTGAAGAACCTCGATGTGACGCCCTACCGCGTCGAACTTCAATCGACGGCCGCCAACGTCCGAGACCTGGGGCCCTTTGCCTGGCAGGACGGGCGCCTCGTCGCCTCCCTGGAGGTTCCGCCTGGAAGCGAGGTCCGCCTGGCCTGGACGGGCGACACTTGAAAGCGTCCACCTGGCCAGCCGATGCCGGCCTGTTGGAACGTGCCACGAAGTCCTTAAATAGGCCAGGCGCCGAAAAGGGGTGCAAGGTGTGAAGGCAATGCAGGTCACGGTAACCGAGGTCGCAGCGACGGAACTCCAGAAGGCCATGACCGAGATGGGCAAGGCGGGCGAAGGCCTGAAGATCCTTGTCCAGCCCGGCGGCTGCGCGGGATTCCAGTACGGACTCGTTTTCCAGAAGAGCCCGGAAGAGGGCGACGAGGTCATGGAAGCGCACGGCGTGAAGATTTTCGTGCGCGGTGAGATGGCCCCGCTGCTCGACGGGATCACGATCGACTATGTGCAGACGCTCATGGGCGGCGGCTTCAAGATCGACAACCCCAACGCGACCTCGAGTTGCGGCTGCGGGCAGTCGTTCGGCTGAAGCCTCTTAGCGCCCGAGCGCGAGCACCGCTTGGGTCCCTCCGGGGATCACTTACGAATTTCGTAGCGCGAGCGCCGGCCCTTCGGCACCTTGAAGTAGGGCCGCGCAATGCGCGCTCGTGAGGAAAGAGGTGCGCGAAGTGTCTGTCATTGGGACCCACGGCAGCGACAGCGCAGCCCTTTCGGCCGGCCGGCTCGGCTGGCGGCTCCCCCGGCCAGGCTGAGGCGACCCGCAGCCCCCCGTTTGCGCGCCGTCACTTTGCGCGCCCCGGGGCGCTTGGGGTGCCCGCCTTCGTCAGATGCCCTGCGGGACTGTAGGATAAAGGGAGTCTGCCTGGCTCCAGACCAGGAGGTCGGCGTTCGATTCGCTGCGGTCCCACCTCGCAGGGGCCGTGGTGTAACGGAAGCACCCGCGCCTTGGAAGCGTGAAGTCCGGGTTCGACTCCTGGCGGCCCCACTCACTTGCGCCTTTGCGGAGGCCGGGCGTCCCGGGCGTCTTTGGGCGCGACGATCCACGGGCGCACGCGCAGGTCGCTCCCGGTCGATCGGACCGCGCGCCGCTTCTCGAGGACCGCCTGGCGTCGCCGCAGGATGTGGAGCGCGGCGCGCAGCCGCGCGCGGCCAAGGTCGCGGCCGCGGCCACCGAGGAGCCGCGCCGTGTTGTAGGACCAGAGGAAGGCCATCGGCGCAAGCTCCAGGAGCGGGTAGTTCTTGAACGCGGTCTCGAGCTGATTCGACGAGATCTCGAAGGCGAAGGCCGTCCGTGAGGGACCGGTCGAGCCGTGGTACTCGTGGTAGATGAGAGCCTCTGGGACGAGGAAGACCTCCGCGCCCGCGCGCCGCCACCGCAACCCGAGGTCGACGTCCTCCACATAGAGGAAGAAGTCCGGGTCGAAGAAGCCGAGCCTCTCGATGTCCGCGCGGCGCATGAGGACCGCCGCGCCCGTCGCGGCGCCGATGGGGACGGGCTCCCTCGCGGCAAGCGACGCGCGCGGGGCGTCACAGAGCATGTCGACAAAGCCGCCGTCGAGGAAGGCGGCAATCCCCGCCGAGTTGATCGTGGCGCGCTCCCCGGCAAAGAGGACGAGGGGCTGGACGGCCGAAGGTGAGGGCGCCGCCTCAAGGGCCCGGAGGAGTAGGGCGAGGGCCTGCGGGGCGGCCTCGGTGTCGGGGTTCAGCAACATGATGTGCGTCTGTTGAGCGTGGCGAAGGCCGAGCGCGCACCCTTGGCCGAAGCCGAGGTTCGAGGGCGCGCGCACGAGGACCGCGCGGATCCCCGCGGAGGGCGCTTTGGCCTCGAATTCCGCCATCACGCCGGTAAGGTCGTCCGGCGAGGCGTTGTCCACGATGACCACCTCGGCGGGCGGCGGTTCCGAATGCAGGAGCGCCTCCAAGCAGCGGGCCAGCAGGGGGGCGCCGCGGTACCCCACGGTAATCACGGAGACGGGAAGCGGCTCCATCACGGCGCCCCCGCGACCAGCAGGTCCCTTACGGGCCTCTCGAGCGCCGAGGCGTAGACCCCGAGGTGCTCTTCGCCAACGCGCCGCCAGTCAAACTGGCGGGCGTGCTCGATGCCGCGCGCCTTGCGCGGCTCGCGGCCCCCCTCGTCAAACCCCGCGCGCTCGACGGCCTCGACGATGCTGTCGATGTCCGTCGGGTCGAGGGGGACGAACGCATCCCCGCCCGATTCCTCCATGACGGGCAGCCTGGAGGCCGCGACAGGCGTGCCGCAGGCCAAGGCTTCCGCAACCGGGATGCCGAAACCCTCGGAGAGCGAGGGGAAAAGGAGGGCGCGGGCGCCGCGGTAGAGCGGCGCAAGCGCGTCGTCGCCGGCGACATCGGGCAGGTCGACCTTGCCGCTGGCTGGCGAGCGCAAAACCGCGGCTTCAAACCGGTCGCGGCCGAACCCGGCACCGCCGACGACCTTCCAGCGCAAGTCGGGGTGGTTGACCGACAGCCGCTCAAACGCCTTGAGCGCCCGCAGGAGGTTCTTCCGCGGTTCGAACATGCCGACGGAGAGGATGTAGGGCGCCGCGCCGACCGCGTCGGCCGCGCCCTCGCCTCCCCTTGCAGGGCGGAACGCCTCGTGGTTGATCCCAAGGTAGATCACGCGCACGCGGTCGGCAGGGTGGTCAAAGGCCTTCTGGAAGTCGGCAAGCGCGCTCCTCGAAATCGTGATGACGAAGTCGCTCTTGCGCAACTCCCCAGGGCGCAGGAACACGCGCCTGGTCGAACGGGTCACTTGGTCGGGCATCGCGAGGGGGATCGTGTCGAGCACGCTCACCACGCGAGCCGACTTCCCGCGGGTCCTCGGCAGGAAGTTCATCGTGCCGTGGATGAGGTCGAAGGCGCAGTCGTCGACGACCGCGCCGGCGAGGAGCCGCGAGCCGACGAGGGAAAGAAGGGCTTCCGGGTGCCAGTCGATGAGGTCGGGGTTCTGGATGAGCCCTCCGCCAAGTCGGGGGAACTGGCGCAGCACGAGGCCGACGCCGTAGTAGTCGTGCAGGGCGGCGCGCGTGAGGGGTTGGGGAAGGGGCTGGGCGCCAAAAACACCGTAGAGCCGCCGCTGCACCAGGAGGTGGAGATTCACGCGGCCCGCGAGCTGCCGGACGAGCTCCGTCTGGTAGCGAGCCATGCCTGAGCGGCCCACGAACGCAAGAGGCGCCATGAGCGCGAGCGAGGGCGGCGAGAGGCGCTCTCCAGGCATCGTCGTACGAACCCACCGGGCCGATTTAAGAACTCGCGGGTGCGGGCCCGCGCCTCCATCCAGCGCGGGTCAAAGGGGCCGCTTGGAGAGGGCCGCCTTGAAGTGGGCGAAAGAGGGCATCTCGATGCCCAGCCTGCCGACGAGCCGGTGCGCGTAGGCGAGGCCCACGGCGGCAGTCGCCCAGTCCGCGATTACGGCACCCATGGCGCCGCCCCAAGGCTCCGCCGTGCGGGGGACGAGGACCACGTTCAACGCGAGGGCGACCACGGCTTCGACGAGGAAGAGGCGAAGGATGAGGTCGGGGCGGTTGGCGGCAGGCAAAAGCGAGGCGGCCGGCAGCGTGAGACAGAAGAGGACGCCGGAGGCCGCGAGGAGTTGGGCGTAGGGCCCCGCCTCGCCGAACCCAGGCAGGACCGCCGAGAACGCAAAGGGGCCGGCGAAGACGAGCCCTGCGGCGAGCGGCAGCGCGATGGCGAGCTCGTAAAAGAAGGCGAGCGAGAACAGCCGGTGGACTTCCCGAAAGCGTTCCGCCACGTCGGGCAGCGCGAAGGCGCGGGCCATCATGGGGTAGACCATGGCAGGGACGGCGGTGCCGAAGAGCACGATGTAGAACATGAGGGAGTACGCGACTTTGAAGAGGCCCGAGCGCGTCTGGGCGTCGGCGAGCGAAACGCCGAGGTAGGCGAGGTAGATGGCCACGGTGCCGACCCACAGAAGCTCCTTCTGCAAGAGCTGGGCAACCGTCGTGCGCCAGCCGAAGGAGAAGTACTCGCGCGCCCGGCTAAGGTGCGCCCGTCGCACGTCGGGGAAGCGCGCGAGAGCGAGCGAGACAAGGACGGCCGGGAAGGCGCCGAGCGTCCAGGCAAGGGCGGCGCTCTCGGGGCGCGTCCCGAGGAGCGAGCCGCCGTAGACGAGCCAAAGGACGGCGACAAGGCGGCCCACACTCTCCGAAACGCCAGGGAGGTTGCGCCGCAGCATGTCGCGGCGCGACTCGAAGACCATCGTCGCGATGGAGGCGACCGCGGAAAGGGGCGGGTAGAAGGCCAGAACAGCGATGAGGTTGACCGGGACGCCGAAGAGGCCCGCAAGGGGTCCTGCAAGGACGAGAATGGCAGCGACGGCGGGCAGGCAGAGGACGAGCTTCAGGGCCGCGACCGTCGAGAGGGCCTCAACCTCCTCCCTCTTGGCGAACTCCCGGACGAAGGCCGCCCCGGGCAGGTTGACGAGGATCATCGCGGTCTCGAGGACGAGCATGCCGACCGAGAACGCGCCGACGCCTTGGGGCGTGAGGTACGAGGCGAGGGCAAGCGAAGCGACAAGCTGGATGAGGAGGTTGCCAAAGATGAAGGCGAGGTTGATCGACGCGCCGCGGGCAAGCTCCTCGCGCAGCAGCCGGAAGATCGTGGGGGGGCCTCGGCCGGCGCAAGAGGGGGGGCCGGAAATGAGGTTTCGCGCGGGCAGGAGGACGGCGGCAAACGCGCTCCGAAGGGCGGTCGGGCCGAGGGGACCCAACCTTTGGGGCGAGGGAATCCCGCTCCTCCGCCAACCTTGAATAGGCTCACGGGAATGCCGCGAATCGATGCCGCGCTCTCTCTCGGGCGCCGTGCGGAGTGTCCCCCCATCGGGCATCCGCCGGTTCTTTGACATTGCCGCCAGCCAGCCGGACATCATCTCGCTCGGCGTCGGCGAACCCGACTTCGACACGCCGGGCTTCATCACAAGGGCGGGCGTCGCCGACCTCCTGAAGGGCGGGACGCACTACACGAGCAACTGGGGCAAGCTCGAGCTGCGCGAGCTCATTGCGAAGCGCTACCACAACCGCTCGCGGGTGGACTACAACCCCGCAAACGAGGTGCTCGTCACCGTGGGGGCAAGCGAGGCGGTCGACCTCTCGATCCGGGCCCTTTGCGACCCGGGCGACGAGTTCATCGTCATCGACCCCTCGTATGTCTGCTACAGGCCCGACATCGCCATGGCGCACGGGAAGGCCGTGACGGTCGACGCGGTAAAGGAAAAGGGCTTCGAGCTCGACCCGGACGCGATCCGCGCCGCGCTCACCCCGCGCACGAAGGCGATCCTCATCAACAACCCCTGCAACCCGACGGGGTCGCTCTACGCGCAGAAGGTCCTTGAGGAAGTCGCGGCGATCGCGCGCGAGGCGGACTGCTACATCATCGCCGACGAGATCTACGAAGACCTCGTCTACGGCGAGAAGCACGTGTCCGTCGCGTCCATGAAGGGGATGAAGGACCACGCGATCGTGATCTCGGGGTTTTCGAAGGGGTTCGCCATGACGGGCTGGCGCCTGGGCTATGCCTGCGGCAACAGCGAGGTGATCGGCGCGATGATGAAGGTCCACCAGTATTCGATCATGTGCGCCCCCACGATCGCACAGGCGGCGGCGGTCGTCGCGCTGCGGACGAAGCAGACGGGCTACGCGGTCGAGAAGATGCGGCGGGAGTACGACAGGCGGCGCAAGCTCATCGTTGGCGGATTCAACAAGATGGGGCTCACCTGCCACACGCCGCACGGGGCGTTCTACGCGTTCCCGTCGATCGAGTCGACGGGGCTCACATCCGACGAGTTCGCGGAGCGGTCGATCAACGAGGCGCGGGTGGCGGTCGTTCCAGGCAGCGCGTTCGGGCTCGGCGGCGAGGGGCACATCCGCGCGAGCTACGCGACGGGGTACGGGAAGATCGAGAGGGCGCTCGAGAGGCTCGAGGCGTTCATCGGGCGCCTTTAGGGTCCCCCGTGAAAGCGACGAGCAGAAGGCTTATGTCCCCGCGGAGGGGTCGTAAATTGCCAGGGTTGCCAGAGGCCGGATTCGAACCGGCGAAGGCCTTGCTCAGACCCGCCCGATCTTCAATCGAGCGCATTTCCGAACTCTGCCACCCTGGCATTTTCTCTTCAGAGAGCGTGGCTCATGGCTGGCTTGCCAGTATTAGAATGCGGACGGGGGTTGCGCGAAAGCCAGGCTCTTTCCGGGCCCCCGCCGCCCGTGATTAATCATTATCGGGTTTATTACGTAACATTGAGATCCCCTCCAGCGGAAGTTGGCTGTGGCGCCAGAATCCCGCAATCGTCCCGCTCCGCTTCTGAAGGCGCCGGAGCGCCGTGCGGGCGGCGACCATCAACTCGGC
>JBGPNV010000110.1:0-8155 GCA_041487695.1 Thermoplasmata archaeon
CGAAGGGCGAGGGGATCTGGCTCCAGTCGCGGAAGGCGAAGGTGATCTTGCCCGCGCTCACGTCGGCGATGACCACGCGCGCGTCGTCCACGTCCAGGAACTCGTGGAGGACCTCGTTGTACGTCTCCTTGACGATCGGGAACTCCGGGTCGGAGGCGAGCGCGTCGAGGATCTTCCGAGCGTGCTGGTGCTGCCTGGCGATCGAAATCTCCTTGCCGCGGTAGTTCTTGAGGATCATGAACGCCCGCGTCGCGCAGTGGCGGAAGCGCTGCTTGAAAATCTCCGAGTTCGGCAGCGAGGCGCGCAGGACCTCGTCGAAGTCGGTGGCGGAGACCATCTTGGCCGCGTCCTTGAGGTCGATGGCCTCCGGCAGCGCGAGGAGGAAGTTGTTGTCCGTGACCGAGGTCTGGATCTTGAAGCCCGTCTTCATCTGAATCTTGTAGGCCAGGTACCGCGAGAAGGCTTCGTTCACCGAGCGGCCGAAGATCGAGTGGAAGATCACGTTGTGGACGCCGCGGCCGTCGATGTACCCCTCGACAAGGATCGTGCGGTCGTGGGGGATGACGCCGCCGATCTTCTTTTGGTCCTTGAAGAACCGGATGATCGTCTCGGCGGCCGGCATGTCCATGTGCATCGACTTCATGAGTTCGTCCTTGATTTTCAGCGTCGTCTTCTCGCCGATCGACTCCTCCATCCACCGGCGGAACTCGCCAATTTGGAGGGAGAGGTCGAAGGTCCGCGACATCATCTCGCCCGACCACGAGGGGACCGTGGGCTTGCGCCCGTGCGCGTCGCGCACGAAGACCTTCGTGCCTTTCGTCTGGAGGAACTCGTAGGACTTGCCGCCAAGGACGAAGATCTCCTTGGCGCCCAGCCGCTCGACGAAGGACTCCGAGAGGGTGCCGAGCGGCACGCCGCGCTCCGAAAAGACGCGGTAGTTCGACTCCTCGGGGATCGTGCCGATGTTCATGAAGTAGATCATGCGCGACCCGCGCTTCGCGCCGAACTTGTTCTGCTGCGAGTCCATCCAGATCTTCGCGTAGACGCTCTTGTCCTGCAGGGTGTGGCGGCCCGCCAGGTAGTCGAGCACGGCGTCGAAGTCCTTGCGCGGCAGTTCGTGGAAGGGCATCGACGAACGGACGACCGTGAAGGCCTCGTCGATGTCCCACTGGTGGTCGATCGCCATCCCGACGAGCGCTTGGGCGAGCACGTCCAGGTTGTTCCGGAGGATCCGCACGCGGTCGATCTTGTTCGCGTAGGCGCTCTTCACGAGGACCCCGCACTCGACGAGGTCCTCGGGGTCCAACGGGATGAGCCGCCCCTTGGAGGTCGCGGAGACCGCGTGGCCCGCGCGCCCGATGCGCTGGAGCAGCTTGGCCGTGGACTTCGGGGAGGAAATCTGGCAGACGAGGTCGATGAAGCCGATGTCGATGCCGAGCTCGAGCGAGGTGGAGGAGACGGAGGCCTGGAGTTCCCCGCGCTTCAACTGCTCTTCGATCTCGAGGCGGATGTCCTTGGCCATCGAGCCGTGGTGGGCCGCCACGCGTTTCACCCCGAGCTCCTTGAGTTTGATCACCACGTGCTCGGTGCCGGAGCGCGTGTTCGTGAACACGAGGGTGGTCTTGTGCTCCTCAATGAGGCGCTTCAAGACGAGGTACATCCGCGACTGCGCGACCTCGAAGGGGGTCTTCGAAAGGTCCTCGACGGGCGGTACGACCGCGATGTCGAGCCCCTTCGTGCTCTCAATGTCGACGATCGAGCAGTCCCTGAGCTTGCCGCCCTCGTAGCCGACGAGGTACTTGGCGACCTCCTCGATGGGCGCCTGGGTCGCCGAGAGCCCCACGCGCGTGAGCGGCCGTTTGATGAGGTGCTGGAGGCGCTCGACGGCAAGGGAGAGCAGGATCCCGCGCTTCGAGTTGCAGAGGTCGTGGATTTCGTCGATGATGAGGTACTCCGCGTCCATGAAGCGCTGGATGAACTTCGAGGTCGAGAGGACAAGGGAGAGGGACTCGGGGGTCGTGATGAAGATGTGCGGCGGCTTGCGCACCATTTTCTGGCGCTCGGCCGTCGAGGTGTCGCCCGAGCGGACCGCGACGCGGATCGGGGGCCGCTCCCCGCCCATCGCCGCGACGACCTCGCCGATTTCCCGAAGGGGCTCCTTGAGGTTGCGGTTGATGTCGTTGGCAAGGGCCTTGAGCGGCGAGACATACACGCAGTAGATCTTGTCTTCGAGCTTGCCCTCGCGGTGGAGCTTGTAGAGCCTGTCGATGATCGCGAGGAAAGCGGAAATGGTTTTCCCCGAACCTGTGGGCGAGGAGATGAGCACGTTTTTTTGTTCTTGGATGAGGGGGATGGCAAAGGCCTGGGGCTCCGTGAGGTCCTTGAATTTCGCGCGGAACCACTTCTGGATTGCCGGGTCCATCTCGGAGAGGACCTCAGTCATTGTGAAGCGCTTTTTTTGGTAGGCGATCATGGATGAGGGTTCACCGTACGGCAACTCGAGTCCCGCTCACGTCTCTACATGGGGGTAGGTGACGGGGCGGCGTTACCTTCCGGCTGAATGATCCCGGGGGGAGTAGTTAAAAGCTACCTTCCCGACGTGCCGGTCGCGCATCCTGATACGGAAGGTCGGACGCGGACCACCTGGCACGCAAGTCAAGGAGAGCGAGACTGGCCCGACCGCGGGGGGAAGAGGGCGCCGCCGGGCGGCCATCAGGTCTTGCGACGGGCGCGCCGAACGGCGCCGAGGGCGGCGACGACGGCGCCAAGGCCAGCAAGGGCCTCGAGGCTTCCGAAGCCCGGGAGGAAGCCTTTCGGCGGCGCCTGGGGCTCCCGCACCGTGAACGTAACCTCGAAGGAGGTGTTGTCGCCCGCGATTGAGGTGTGGTCGTTCTGCGCGAGCGCGACGCGCACCGTGTGGCTCCCGACGGCGAGGTTGGCGACCGTGAAGGTGGGGCTTGCAACCATCTGGGTGAGGTTCCCGTCGACGAAGACATGGTAGTGTCCGTGGCCCGCGACCTTCGTCGCGGTCGCGTTGACCGTCTCCATCGTGAAGTTCGTGATTTCCACGGTGAAGACGAGCGAGCGCTCGGAGGTCTCGAGCCCGGAAACGGGGGAGGTGACCGTGATCGAAGGCCTGGCTGCCACGTGGACAAGGGCGGAGGCTGAGACGTCGGCCCCCAGGTCCGTGTGGTCGTTGTTGCGGAGCTCGACCCGGACCAGGTGGTCGCCGGGGGCAAGGCCCCCGAGCGTGGCCGTGAGGTTTCCCTCAGCGGCCAGGTAGAGGCCGTCCACGAGCAGGTGCCAGTGACCTTGCCCGCTCACGGCCGCTGCTCCGATGCTTTGGGGCGCAAGGGTAAAGTTCAGGACGGCGACGGTGACCTGCGTCGTATTGCCGAACACGATGGCGCCATCCGAGGGCGCGACGAGGGTAATGGACGGGGCGTGGCCCTGCGAGGTGAACGTCACTTCGTCGGCGACCGGGTCGGCAAGCGGGCTGTGGTCGTTGGCCCGCAGCTCCACGCGGACCGTGTGGGTGCCGGCGGTGAGGCCCCCTACGGTGACCGTCGTGTTCGCCCAGAAAAAGAGGTAGACGCCATCGAGGAAGATGTGGACGTGCCCTTCGCCGGCGACGGCTGCCTGCCCGAACTTCGGGAGAAGCGTGAAGTTCGAGACCGAAAGGGAAAGCCCCGCGAAGTTGTAGGCGATGTCGCTGCCCCCAAGCGGCGCGCCGATCGAGAGCGAAGGCGCGCCCGGTCTCACGGTAACTTGGACCTCGTCGAACGGCGCCCACGGAAGCGCGCTGTGGTCGTTGTTGCGCATCTCGACCGCGACTGTGTGTGTGCCGGGCGCGAGGCGGCTTGCAAGGGCGAAGAGCGCGGCGCCGTAGCCGATGTACGCGCCATCGACGAACACGTGCCAGTGCCCCTCGCCGCTTACGGCCGCAAGGCCGACGTGGACGGCGCTTAGCGTGAAGTTCGACACAGCGAGGGTGAGGGTCACCGAAGAGCCATTCACGGTAAGCGGCGAAGTTGGCGCGCTGATCCGGACGAGCGGCGCGCCGTCAAGGACAACGATCCGGACCACGTCGAAGGCCGGCCAGCCGAGCGCGCTGTGGTCGTTGTTGCGGAGCTCGACCGTGACGACGTGGGGGCCCGGCGTGAGGTCGAACACCACGGCCTCCAGCGCGGCGCCAGCATACACATAGACGTCGTCCACGAGCAGGTGCCAGTGGCCCTCGCCCGCGACGGCCGCCTGCCCGATCTTGCTGGGGGAAAGCGTGAGGTTCCCCACCGAGAGGGCGAGGCGCAGGCTTGTCGCGTTCGGCCTCGAGCCGTCGGCAGGCGAGGTGATCGTGACGCGGGGCGAAAGGGCGCCGACGCTGAAGGTTGCGGAGTCGACCACGCGGGGGCTGAGCGGCGCATGGTTGTTCTGGACGAGCTCGAGGACGATCGTGTGGCTGCCGGGCGTAAGGTCCGTGAGCGGCACAGGGCTTTGGGTCCCCGGCCCGACAAGCGCGCCGTCGAGGTAAAGGAGGAAGTGGCCTTCGCCCGCCACCGGGCTCTGGCCCACGGCGGCCGGGTTCATCGTGAAGTTCGCGAGGGTGAAGGGGACCCGCAGCGAGCTCGCGTTGACGATGGCGCCCTTGATCGCGGTCGAAAGGTGGAGCTCTTTGGCCCCGGGAGCGGTGTCGACCGAGATCTCGTCGAAAACGGGCGGCGAAAGGAGCGTGTGGTCGTTGTTGGCCAGTTCGACGCGGATGTCGAAGTCCCCGCCCGCCGTGAGCCCGGTGAGGTTCATGAATTCCGTGGTGGCAAAGCCCCAGTACACGTCGTTCACGAAGATGTGGTAGTGTCCCTCGCCCGGAACGGCCGCGCCGCCGACGGCCTGCGGGTTGAAGGTGAAGTTGCCTTTTGCGACCCGGAGTTCCACGGAACTCGAGTCCCACGCCGTGCTTGCCGCCGGCGAGGCGATGCGCACGCGCGGCGCTCCGACGAGGATCGTCACATTGACGCTCGCATTCGCGCCGACCAGGGTGTGGTCGTTGTTGGCAAGGCGCACGCCGATCTCGTGGGTCCCCGCCGGCACATCCGCCAAGAACGCCGGGAGGTCGTAGGCCGCCTTCTTGTACGCCCCGTCGAGGAAGACGTGGTAGTGGCCTTCGCCGGGGACGGCGGCCAGGCCGAAGGCCGAGCCGTTGATCGTGAAGTTCTGGATGTCGAGGACGAGCTCTACCGTCCCGGAATTGAGGTCGGAGCCCTCGGCGGGGCTCACGATGGCGACCGTGGGCGCTGCCGAGCCGGAAGGAGAGATCACGAGCAGGAGGCCCGCCAACGCGAGGAAGCCTGCGGCGCCAGCCCAAGGGGCCCATGCGCGGCGCAACCTGACCCTGTCACCCAACACCCCCACCTCGCCCCAGGCCCCGCGCGCCGATTGGCTCGCGGCCCGGAAGATTGGAGACTCGGGGACGCTATTTGAATTCTCTTCACGATGGTCGGCGCACGGGACGAAGCCACGCGGTCGGCGAGGCCCCAGAAAAAGGGGAAGACGGCTGGCCGTGCGGCCAGCCGGATGAATGGGAGCTTTCGCGGCCGGGGCCGCTTACTCCTCTTCGTGCGACGCGGGCGCGCTCTTGCGCGACGGGGCGCTGCGCTTCGGCGCAGACCGCTTCGCGGCCCGCTTGACCTTCTTCCGCCCGCCGCCGCGCTTCGCGCGGCGCGCCGGGCCCTTGCGCGCACTCGACTTCTTCCGCCCGCCGCGCTTGGCTTTCGCTCCGCCGCGGGACGTGCCTCTCTTTCCTCGTGCCATGGGTTTCACCGTTTCTCGTTCTTGACATGCCTCAAGCGGCGGAAGTTCCCCTCCGCAGCATTCAGGGAAAGGCGCGATCGGCGCCAAACGATAAAAAGGCGCGGGACGCGGCCGGCGCGCCGTGCGCGAGCCTCGTGCGCGCTTCAGGCGGCCGCCGTGGGCCGCGGCGCGGGGTCGCTCCGCGCGCCGGCGCCGGGCCGCGTACCGGGCGTGGAGAACGTTGCCAGGTGGTCGAGGAGGACCACGTCGCCCGAGTAGAGGGCGCACTGCCAGAGCTCGACGCCGCCCTGCGAAGACTTCGACAGGATCGGGGCCGGCGCGCGCGCTTCGCGAGCGAGGAAGATCACGCGCATCTTGCCCCACTCGATCCTTTCGGGCGCAAAGCCCGCCCGCTTGATGAGCCACCGCAGCACCTGGGACTGCGTCGGGATGGCGTTCAGCATCGCGGCGCCCTGGGACACCATCTCCGGCGAGACGCGCTCGCGGTACTCGATTACGACGGGCGCGTAGCTCGAGCGGTCAAACGCGAGCGTGTCGACCGCGCGGCACTCGCGGGGCGCGTCGTGGGGCAGGTCCACAAGCTCGAAGTTCGATTCAAGGTAGACGAGCCCCATGAGGGTTTCGAGATTTTCCTCGACCAGCCTGCGCAGCGACTCCTGCGAGGGGAAGTACGCGGAGGGCAAGCCCGCCGCTTTCCCGCCCGTGAGACGGAAGATTTGTGCCATTGGCCAGCGCGTGTTTTTCTCGAATGATAAACATGGGGCAAAAGGAAGGCGGACGGTTTGCGCTCAAAAAGGGTTGTTCCACCGATGAAATCCACCGCATGATGTTCTTAGCCCTGGCAGGGCAAGGTGTCCCCGCGCGAGCCATCGCACGGCCGCTTTTGGGAATTGAACAGCGAATTGAGGCAGGGAACTTCATGGTCCATGTGAACTCGCCGTCCTCGATGAAGCACCGCAGGCGCCTCGCTGCCGGTCTCCTCATCTTCGTCGTCTTCCCCGCCGTTTCGGCCGGCTACTACTTCGGCTACAACGTGGGGACCGTGAAGGTGGCCATCGCAGGCCCCGAGGTGAAGGGCTTCAGTTCGCTTGCGGTGACCTTTTCCACGTTCGAACTGAGGAGCGGGGGCGCGCTCACCATGTCCGAATGGACGTCGGTTGGCCTCACGACCACCACACTCGACCTCACGAAGCTGAAGGACGAGGGGCCCTTCGGGCTCGCCGTCGGGAAGGTCCCGGCCGGCAAGTACTCGGAGGTGCGCCTCGGGATCGCCTCGGCCCTGGGCCACCTGTCCGGAGGCGGCATCGCGAAGGTCGAGGTCCAGCCGGGCGCCATGGTTTCGCCCCTCGAAATCCGGGCACAAGGCGCCTTCACGCTGACTCTGCGGCTCGTCGTGAGCCAATCGGGCCAGGACTACTACCTCGACACTTCGCTCGCGGGCGTCGACGAGGGTTGAAAGGGGCGCCGAAGCGCGCGGGCCCGCCCGCGGGCGGCCGGGGGTTGCCCCCTCCCGAGCCCACGCAAAGCCTTTGATGGGCTCGAGGCCTTCAAGGCCCCAAAGGGGAAACCGCCTTGGGCAAGTCGTCAACGGCTGAGCTCGTGATCCCTGCCTCGCCGGCCTCGCAGAAGGTCCTCAGCGCCTCGCAGGTCGCTTCGATCCGCGTCTACCTCACAAGGCAGATGGAAGGGCCCGTGCGCGTCCAGCTCTACGTCGACGGGCCCGGCTGCGAGGCCTGCGAGGTCACGGGGCGCGTCCTCCAGCAGGTCCAGGAGGTCGTACCGAAGCTCACGGTGAACGTCACTCTGGCCGCCGGCGCCCGGCGGGCCGGCGAGGACCTCGACAGGCTCCCCGACGTGCGCGTGTTCACAAGGAACGGCAACCACGTGCGGTTCTTGGGCACCCAAGTCGGCGTCGAGGTCACCTCGCTCGTGCAGACGATTGCCGACGCCTCGCTCCCGCAGGCGCCAGTGCCCCCCGATGCGCTCAAGCGCGCCGGCGCCCTGCCCGCGGGGTCATGGCTGCGCGTCTTCGTGGGGCCGGCTTGCACACACTGCCCGGGCGCCGTCCGGGCCGCCGTCGCGCTCGCGCTGGCGAACCGCAGCCTCGCGGTCGAAGTCATCCAGACGGCGGATTTCCCCGACCTTGGCCGCAGTTTCAAGATTTCGACGGTGCCGACAACCGTCGTGAACGGCCGCGCATTCTTCCAGGAGGGGCACTCGCCCCTTGAGGTCCTCGAGGCGCTCCTCGCGAACCCGCCGGAGGTCGGCGGGGGCCAACCGCGCTCATGAGGTCGCGCGTTCACGGGCGGCGGGGCGGGGCGCCACGGCCGGCGCAAACGCCTCGAGC